>JANMSY010000119.1:0-5222 GCA_031389865.1 Anaerolineales bacterium
CCAACAATGTTTCGATCAACTCACGCGGCAACGGGTCCTGTTTTACTTTGCCTTGCGAATGTCTGTTATGTATGGCTTCGAATACGTCCATGTGTCCTCCGTGGTATTGATACAATTATAGAATAGATTCTTACGGAGGCACGATGAAGGTCTTTTATTCGGAAGCACACCGCAAACATGAACCGTCCTTTGAAGTATTCGATGGTGGTCTGCGCACACCGTACATGGAAAACATAGATCGTATGGACCGCATTTTGAACGCACTACATCAAACGGATTGGGCAGACATCTGCGAACCAACCGATTTTGGACTCGACCCGATCTGCGCGGTGCACGACAAGGACTACATTGACTTTCTCGCTTCGTGCTGGACCGAATGGCTGGCTTCCGAAGCCAAAGATAAATCCACGCTGCTGCCTGCCACGTTCGCGCTTCGGCGTCACCCCCAAAAGCCAACGGGACTACTCGGGCGCGCGGGCTATTACATCATGGACTTGAGTGCCTGCATCGTCGAAGGAACATATCAAGCGGCGCTGGCTTCTGCGAATTGCGCATTGAGCGCAGCTGAGGTGGTTGTAAACGGCGAGCCTATTGCCTTCGCGTTATGCCGTCCGCCGGGTCATCATGCGGGCATGGATTATGCTGGCGGATATTGTTTTATCAACAATGCGTCCGTTGCGGCGAATTGGCTTTCCTCGGCAGGCAAAGTTGCAGTGCTTGATATTGATTATCATTGCGGCAACGGTACGCAGGATATTTTTTACGAGCGAGATGATGTGCTAACAATCTCGATCCATGCCGACCCGAATGTTGAGTATCCGCATTATTGGGGTTTTGCCAACGAAACGGGATCAGGCGCGGGATTGGGATTCCACAAAAACCTTCCACTTGAGAAGGACACCGATAACGCGCGTTATATATTGGCTTTGGAAGAGGCGCTGACTCTCATCCGCCAATTTGCGCCGAGGCACCTGGTCGTCTCCGCAGGCATGGATATTTATGCGGATGACCCGCTTGGCACGATAAAAGTCACCACGGACGGGATTGGCGAGATCGGAAAACGGATTGCGTCACTCGGACTTCCAACGCTCGTTGTAATGGAGGGAGGCTACGCCAACGACGTGTTGGGGAAAAACATAGTCTCCTTCCTGGCGAACTGGGTGTAACTGGGCCTGAATGACATGAGAATGTAGGAGAAATAAATGAGATTGAAGACACTTTTACTGTTCCTGTTGTTCTTAACAGCCTGCACCCCATCGCCCGAACAACAGGCAACACGTACAGTAACAAGCATTACCTCCACCTCCAAAGTGTTGACGGAAACATCCACGCCGACATTGACCTTTACACCCACAGAAACCTTCACTCCCACAATTACTTTCACACAAACGATGACACCCACCCTCACAGTTGCGGCAACACCGACGTTTGCCTTTCCCACAGTGACGGTCAACAAGCAGGCGCATTGCAGGTATGGTCCGTCTGCGGCTTATTTACATGCAGCAGATCTATACCCGGGCGATGTTGGCACCGTGCGCGGACGATTTAGTTACAGCACCTGGCTGTACATTAAATTCGATAAATTGAATTACTTCTGCTGGGTAGCCCCCTCGGTCGTGGATGTGGTTGGAGATGTCTCAACGATTGGTTATAAGGAACTGAACCTGCAATCGATTGGCAGCAACCAGTACGGTCCGCCCAAAAATGTCGTCGCTGTGCGCGACGGAGACAGCGTCACCATCAGTTGGGATCAGATGGTTATGACAAAGGACAAGGATCGAGGCTATCTGCTCGAATTATTTGTCTGCCAGAATGGCGCTTATCTATGGTGGACGGATTCGTACCCCGACCAATATTCCACCCGCTACACAGTCAAGGATGAAGCAGGTTGCGCCCAGCCATCCTCGGGGCAACTATATACTGTGGAAAAACACGGCTTTTCGGAAGCGGTGAACATCCCCTGGCCGGCACCCTAAAGAACAATCAGATGTCGATTTGACAATAAAAATAAGATGCCTTCGGAAAATCCGAGGGCATCTTATGGTAATAGCTTCTAGTGTTTTCTTTTTGCAATCCGATCCAGCAACCGGATCAGCTCCTGCATTTTTTCAGGTGCCGATTCATCACCCGTGATTACTGTATGCTCGCGGCTCTCCCGCCGAACTGTGATCTGATAAGTGAACTGATCGGGCATCGATGAGCTGCCTGTTAATTGTTCGGGCAGTTCGTCAAAGTCCATGTCATCGAGCAATTCCAGTAAAGAGCAGGACTGTTCTTCAGGCAAATCATCAGGTTCAAAGTCTGCGCTGAGGCGCATGCCAGCGAACCCGCCTGTGCGTTCATATGTGACCCGTTGGACTTTCATAACAACCTCCTCATCTCGATTTCGCAGGAGCCGCACCCACCATGCGAAGAAATGATTCAAGACATCCGCCACCGGGTTCCGTGGGTGGAGTGGTACCTCCACCTGCACTGAGTCCCACTTCCGCCCAGCCCTTTTGCACTGCCTGCTGTTCTATGCTTCCTGCTCCAAACAATTCTCCTGCCGCCTGATAGGTGAGGTTCGCACAATCCTGGAACTTCGAGTTGGCGGTCAGCTTATTCTTCAATGTGACGTACCAGATCTGGCCGGCTTTCTGCCAGGCGAATCCGCCAAGCTCCAGCGCGGTGATATAAAAGGCACGGTTGGGAATCCCGGAGTTGATATGGACGCCACCGTTATCACTGATTGTGGTGACGTAATCCCTCATGTGGGCAGGCTGCGGGTCCTTGCCCAAAACAGGATCATCATATGCAGTGCCGGGCGCCTTCATCGAACGGATGCCCACACCATTGACATTAGAGGTCAAGAGACCCGCGCCGATGATCCAATCCGCCTGTGCCGCCGTTTGCTGGAGCTTATACTGTTTTACAAGGGACCCAAACACATCGGACATGGATTCGTTCAACGCCCCTGATTGCTGCAAATAGGCCAATTTTGCTTCGTACTGGGTCACGCCATGTGTCAACTCGTGACCGATAATATCCAGTGCGATGGTGAAGCGGTTGAAGAGGCGCTCACTCACCGGCTGGTCTTCATCCCCATCACCGTACACCATCTGCTCACCATCCCAAAAGGCGTTATCGTATCCAGTGCGATAATGGACCGTCGAATCAAGCCGCATCCCGTTGGCATCAATGGAATTCCTTTGATACACGTCATTGAATAAGTCATACGTGATGCCGCTGCCATCAAAGGCTTCATTGACCGATACATCCGTGTGTGGAGGATCATTTTCCTGGCGCGCAATTGTGCCAGGCAAGGAGGTGCCATTCTTTGCATCATAGACAATGCGTTCCCTGCCCGCGGTGGTTACGCGGAATGCAGCAGCACTGAAATCTGCCAGTGCCTGGCGCTGTCCACGCATTCGCTCGGATGTCTTGAGGGTCGCGATAGCCAGATTTTTTTGGCTCTCAGTACCTTTGGTGGCTATATTCTTTAAGATATGAGGTGGGACAATACAATTGACATGTGAATGCCTGTGCATGGATAGTGATCCTTTCTGTATAATAAAGCTGAACAAGCAGTAATCAGTATACGTTCTTTTGCATCGAAATTCAATACGCCAGATTGAAATGGGTGTGAAATAAAATTTCGGAAAAAGGAGGGTAAGATAAGCGGCAGGAGGCTGCCATGAAGACAAAGCAATTACAAGCGGGCTGGAGCGGGCTGAGTGAGGAGATGCTGGAGGCGGTGGCTCAATGGCGAGGGGAGCACCCGAAAGCGAGCTTGCGAGAGATCGAGGGGGAGATCGATCGGAGGTTATCGGCACTGCGGGCGAAGATGATCAGCGATACGGCGAATGCAAGTGCTTCAGCCGAGTGGGAAGCGGCAGATGGGGTGGTGTGTCCGGAATGTGGGGCGAAGCTAGTGAAGAAGGGGAAGAAGAAACGGGTGTTGCTCACGCGGGAGGGGCGGGAGATTGAGTTGGTCCGTGATTATGGTGTGTGTGTAGCCTGTGGACAAGGGATTTTTCCCCCTGGATGAGGAGTTGGAATTACTGCCGGGTAAACTCACGCCGCGGGAACATGAGTGTCTGGTACGGTTGTCGGGCTGGATGCCTTTTGGGAAAGCGGTGGAATTAGTAGGGGATTTTGTGGGGGTGGAGGTCAGCCAGATCGTGGCACAGAACTATACGGAAACGGCCGGGGCAATGTATGTGCAGATACAGGAAGAAGAAGTTGCCCAGTTGGAAGGGGAGATGCCAGAAGCGGCTCGAGGGGCAGACAAAATACAAATCAGTGCTGATGGAGCGATGGTGCCCTTGCTGCATGGGATATGGGCAGAAGTGAGAACGCTGGTCGTGGGCGAAGTGCAACCGGCCGTGGAAGAGAAGGGTGAGCAAGTGGTGCATACGCAAAATTTGAGCTATTTTTCCAGAAAAGTGACTGCCCAGGAGTTTGGACGGCTGGCGTTGGTGGAAATGCATCGGCGTGGGGTCGAGCGTGCCAAGCAAGTGGCAGCGGTGATGGATGGGGCCGAATGGGAGCAGAGTTTCGTTGATTTTCATTGTCCGGGAGCCACCCGCATCCTCGATTTTGCGCATGCCGCCGAGCACCTCAACCAAATTGGGGAATATGTGCATGGCGAGCATACTGCGGAAAGCCAAGCTTGGCTGAAGGAACGCTTGCACCGCCTGAAACACGAAGGTCCAGACCAGCTCCTGATCGAGTTTGAAAAACTACAACGAAAACATCCCACTGCAGAAGCGATCTCCAGCAATCTGGCGTACTTGAAAAAACGCAAAGCCCAAATGCAATACCCGCTCTTTCAAACACAGGGTTGGCCGATTGGCAGTGGCATGGTGGAGAGTGGTAACAAGCTGGTGGTACAGGCACGCCTGAAAGGGGCAGGTATGCACTGGGCAGAAGAACATGTCAATCCCATGCTGGCCATCCGCAATATCCTGTGCTCGGGTCGCTGGCGGGAAGACTGGCCCAAGATCGAAGCCCGGCTGCGCCAACAAACTCAACAACGCCGCCGTGCTATCCACCGCGCCCATCATCCACCTCGATCAACCACTTTGATCGCACGGGCCCTCCAGGGCGATTTCGGATCTCCCATCACCCACCAGCCCCACCAAGAATTTATTCCCCCGAAACCTAAGAAAAATCCTTGGCGCAATTTCCGCCATGGCAAGGCACTCTACCAGCGTAATCCTCCGAAAATTTAAATCACACCC
>JANMSY010000334.1:0-2947 GCA_031389865.1 Anaerolineales bacterium
CCGCGAGCACGTCGGTGCGAGACGGCATCGTCCCGACACCTGCACCCACCGTGATTTGCTAAGCAAATCATGCGGTGTGTCCTTCGGGAGCATGACATGACCCAGAGTCAACCAATTAAGGTTAAACAGAATAATGTTCAACCTTTCAAACCTTAAATATTAAGTAAGATTTCGGAGGTGACGTGTGAAGAGACGCGGGCAAGGCGTATTGCTGGAACAGTTGAAACGCTCAAGCAAGGCAAATCGAAAGAATAATTCTGATGAACCCGTGCAGACCTGGCTGCACCTGACGAGGGGTAACAAAACAGTCCTGCCGTCCAGATTCCATCATGAAGACGTCCGTGCCTCCGAAACCATGCTGGAGTTTTTTATCAATGAGTATACAGAAAAAGGACAGGTTGTCTTCGATCCCTTTGCAGGCTTTGGGACCACGCTGCTTGTCGCGGAAGAGATGGGCAGGATCGGATATGGCATTGAATATAGCAAACCAAAAGCTGATTACGTGCATGGGCTGCTCGCTCACCCGCAGCGTTTGATCCACGGCGACTCCCGCAATTTTATGGAGTATGACCTGCCACTCATCGATCTGTGCCTCACCTCACCACCGTACACGAATCAGAGTGACGATGAAAATCCGTTTGTAGATTACAGGCAAAAAGGATTCGACTATCCATCCTATTTACAGGGAATGGGTACTATCTTTTCGCAGATAACCCAAAAGTTGCATCCTTCAGGACACGTGATCATTGAGGCGTCAAACTTGAAGAAAATGGGACAGGTCACCACCCTGGCCTGGGATATCGCGCGCGAAGTGTCGAAAATCCTTCATTTCGAGGGGGAAACCGTTATCTGTTGGGACAAATACGGCTACGGCTATAATCACAGTTATTGCCTGGTCTTTTCCAAAGCCTAAGGAGTTTTATGGAACTTAAGAGTTACCTTCAGAATCTTTATGATTACAGCGATTGGGCGAACCAACGTTATCTAACCGTTGCCGGGACCCTTACCGAGGAACAGCTCTTTCGCAAACAGGGGCACAGTTGGGATAGTGTCCATGCGCTGTTCGTGCATATGATGAGTTCAGAACGGATGTGGCCCGCGCGCTGGCGCGGCGAAAAGGGAAGCTTTCTCGATCCCAGGGATTTCCCCACTGTGGCATCCATTCGCGAATACTGGGTGGATGTTGAGAAGAATATGCGCGGCTTTATTGCTCAACAAACCGAAGAGTCGCTTGTGCGTGATGTGACGTATACCAATCCGAAAGGCGAGACGTTCACGCTGCCATTATGGCAAATGGTGGTACAACCGCCTAATCACAACACACATCATCGCGGCGAGCTGGCGGCAATGTTTGCTCTCATGGACATTCCCCATCCTGAAGAAGAGATTGTGCAATACTTTTTGATAAAAAGCGGACAGAAGAAAGAGTAAGCTGCAAATCTCATGCGACCCACCCTGGCATTTCCATTCAGTGACCCCAATGGGGTGATGTTCCATCATTTAAAGATCATTTTGCCCGATTTAAAAAAACATTTCGAGCGCGCCTATATCTCCCCACCGCTGGCCACGCAACAACATACCGATCACATGCAGCAGTTGCATGCTGATAATTTCTTTACCATCTTTGCGGTGGACCGCGAAATGCAGATTGGTGAACATTTCGCGGATCTTTATCAACGTACCGCGGAAACAGCACCTTCAGAACAAATCATTCATTTGTGTTACCTGGACCGCGTCGCATTTGCCCTGGAAGGCGAATATCGAGATGCGTTTCTTGCGGATATCGACTCGCTTTCCGCGGGCGATGTGCCGGTCATCTTTCAACGTTCACCAACCGCCTGGGAGACTCATCCGCAAAATTATCGTGAGCTGGAAGGGATTGTTACAACGGTGGGTCATAATCTCTTTGCGCGTGAATTGGATTATGCCTGGTGTCACATCGCTGTTCGCGCGGGGCAATTGCGTGAGATCATGCCTCTGGTCAGGAATCCGGATCTAAGCATGGTTGCCGAAATGATATTTTATATGCAGGACGATATAAAAACCCGCGACGTGGACTGGCTGGCGTGGGAAGATCCGTTTATTCATGGACGGGATGATAATGAACTGAGACATGAGCGTGAGAATAGCCTTGCTGAAACCAATAAGCGGCTCACATATATCCTGCCGATGATCGAGACGCTGACAAGACTCTCGAACACTGAAACCAAAAGGGATAAAGTTGAAAATAGGTATTCATGAATCATCAAACTCCAAGATGGATTGAATGGGCACAGGAAATTTTTTCACTTAGCCAATCGGGCCTCACGTATAGCGGGAATGAATACGATATAGAGCGCTATAAACGTTTACAGGAAATCACCGCCGAGATAATCGCCAGTCAATCGGAGATCACAAAGGAATCAGTACTTGAAAGTTTTTCGATGCAGGCAGGATACATTACGCCCAAAGTTGACGTGCGGGGCGCGGTCATTCGGGATGGAAAGATCCTGCTGATACAGGAAAGAGCCGATGGCAAATGGGCGATGCCCGGTGGCTGGGCAGACCTGGGGAATGCCCCTGCTTCGGTGGCGGAACGTGAAGTATGGGAGGAAAGCGGGTTTCGTGTCAAAACTGAAAAAGTGGTGGCAGTCATCGATGCAAACCGCGTCGAGCCCATGGAGTTCTATCACGCGTATAAGATCATTTTCCTATGTAAATTTTTGGGTGGAGAGCCGCGTATCAGTCATGAAACTCTGGCGGTTGATTTCTTTGACCCACATGATCTGCCTCCGTTGTCGTTACATCGCACAAATGAAATGATGGTACAGGAAGTCTTTGCTCACGTGCAAAACCCAAACCGCCCCACGGCATTTGATTGATGTATAGATTTTTTCGTTCGATCCTCTTTCGTCTCGACCCGGAAACTGCGCATCAGTTCACGTTGCAGCTCATGCGCATCGGCGGT
>JANMSY010000346.1:0-2635 GCA_031389865.1 Anaerolineales bacterium
ACTCATTCTGTGCCTCTTGACCGGATGGATCGTTCTTTGCTTCGACCCAAGAATACAAGAGAATGTGGTGAGACGTCATCACATCATGTGGTGATTGAGGTTGTGATTTATTATCCGAAACTTGTGGGGGGAAAATTCTCTACCATACAAATGTCATTGCGAGGCGGTCTTTGCCGAAGCAATCTCCTGTTTTATGGGATTTTCAGATCAAAAGAAGATTGCCGCGCCGCCAAATAGCAAGAGGGGCGGCTCGCAATGACATGAATTTGTGAGATGTACGGTAGAGAGGAAGAAAATAAAAAGCCCTGACTGTGATGTCAGGGCTGGGTTTGTTCAAATTTGTTTTTTAGAATAAATTCAGTAAATCACGAATTTGATTCTAACCTCAGCATAACCCGTCATTGCGAGGGTTCTTAGCGAAGCAATCTCATATTTTCGAGCAATTTTCCGTCTGAGGAGTAAGATTGCTTCGTCGGGAAAGGCACCCTCCTCGCAATGACGGTAAAACCTGTGATTTACTGAAATTAAGTTCTTCTGCGCGATGGACAGCCGCCCGTCGATTATTTACCCCAAGCTTATTGAAAATGTTTTTGGTGTGGGTGCGCAAGGTGTTCACGGACACGATCAGTTCGCGGGCAATTTCCGGGCCGCTCAATTCGGTTCCGAGAAGCCTAAGCACTTCCACTTCACGCTCGCTCAATGGCTCAATGAGATCTTCGATTGTGGATTGCTGATTGCTGATTGAGCGAAAAGGATCACGAGGCTCGGATTGCAGTTGTACCGTCGGTTGTGTAAAGGCTGCCAGGAGTTTATCCACATAACCGGGGAATGTTTTGTCCTGGCTGCGCGATTGTTTTTCAATCAAGGATCGCATCGCCTCGCCTTCATCCACAAAGATGCGGACATAGCCCTCCGGCTCAGCCAGTGTCAAAGCACGCTCCAGTGACGCGAGAGCCTGGGAGATATTTCCCTGTGCCTGGAGTGCGAGCGCTTGCACCACCAGGATTTCGATCACGCTGCTCATCCTTCCGCCTGCTTCTGCCGCTTGCAGGAGTCGCTCCAGCAAAGCGATTGCCTGATGAATGGAACCAGCTAGCGGGTCGTTTTGATGCTGGCCGATGAGTACCCGGGCCAGTGTGATATGCTCGAACTCGCCCAGGTAGCTGAGATCGTCATCCGCAGACAGGCCGCGCTCACGCACCCAATCTTGGGCTTCGCCCAACGAACCTTGCCGGAGATACACCCTCACCTTCAACGCATCGATGGGATATAAATCTGGCATGGAAGTCCTGACGTACAAACGCCTGGCCTCATCCAAAAGATCGAGTGCAGTCTCCAGATCACCCTCGGCCTCTTTCAATCGGGCCTGGGCCAATCGCCAGCGGTAGCGCCAGTCCATTAAGGCAGTCTGCTCACCCAATTCCCCGCTTTTGGACAGGTGCTGGGCGGCGCATTGCTGGTCGCCCTGCTCGTGACACAGTAGACCCAACCCCAGATATAAATTGGCAGTTACGTGGCGTACAGATTGGTCATGCGTTGAGGCAAGCTGAATGGACTGCTTGTAGGTTCTTTCTGCTTCGCGCAGGCGCCCCTGGGTAGCGATGATTTCTGCCAGGTAGGCGCCGGTGGCGATGGCAAAAATGATGTTGCCCACCTTCTGACAATAGTTCATCCAAACAGATAAAGCCCTTTGGGCCCCGTCCAGATCTCCGCGCGACAAGTAAGCCATCCCCAGGGTCACGGCTGCCATGGCGTGACTGGAAGAGTCTTCTTCAGGGCTCAGTTCAAGCGCCAGCTCGGCGTACTTCACCGCACCTCCGATATCGCCTTGAACCTGGGCATGGTTGGAACGGGCCAAGGCAATCTTGACTGGCAGGGTGCGAAACTGCACTTCGTCCGTCACGACCATCCCCTCTGTTGAGCCTGCCAGCCGTTGTTCGGCTTCCTGCAGCCAGGGCTTGCTGGCCTCAAACTCGCCGCTGTCCATTAACGCCCTGGCATAGTCAAAACTAAGCACCGGCCGGGCACGAACTACTTCGTCCGGCAGTTTTCTTACCCATCTCAGCCAGGCGGCAGACTGGAAACTGGAGTCCATCGCCGGGTACATCTTTTCGATCAGCCCTGCGGCACGCTCGAAATCCCTGGCTGCCAGCGCATGGCGGATTGCCTCGGCTGGCAGGTTGTTTTGTTCATACCAGACACTTGCCCGCTTGTGCAAGAGCGGGATTTGGCCGGGCTGTTCCTCCAGCGCGTGCGCGAGGAGAACCTCGCTGAAAAGGTGGTGATAGCGGTACCACTGGCGCTGGTCATCGAGCGGGATAACGAACAGGTTGCCCCGCTCCAGGGTTTCCAATATCCCTCTGCCATCCTTCTGTCCAGTGACAGCATCGCAAAGCGGCCCACTGAGCCGTTCCAGAATGGCAGTTTGCAGCAAGAAACTGCGGATGTGTTCCGGTTGTCGCTGCAGCACTTCTTCGACAAGGTAATCCAGCACAAAACGGTGGCTGCCGGTGAAGGATTGGATGAAGCCAGAAGTGTCCGGGTGTCCCTGCATGGAATGTGACCCTTGCAAAGCCAGGGCGGCCAGTTGCAGGCCGGTGATCCAGCCTTCGGTGCGGGCTTCCAATGTAGAAAC
>JANMSY010000124.1:0-4302 GCA_031389865.1 Anaerolineales bacterium
CGAACCCAAGAGAAAATTTCAGCCTCGAATACCGAGAAGACATCCACATGTTATATATTCAATACAATGCGGTCAGATCGTCAACGCAATCTGGTGAGACTATCCAGCAATTTAGCCAACAGGTTGAAATGATTATGGAGAGTAATGTGGTAGACCGAGTGGTCGTTGATATTCGCCATAACAGTGGCGGAAATAATTATACCTACCCACCGTTGCTGAATGTACTCAGCCAGAATAAGAAGATCAACCAACCGGATAAATTGTTCACCATTATTGGACGGAAGACCTTCTCGGCGGCTATGAACTTTGCGACAGAGATGGAACGCAAGACACTTACTCACTTTGTGGGCGAACCGACTGGCGGTAGTCCAAATCAATATGGTGATGCTATCTCGCTTTTCTTACCAAATTCAGGGCTTGAAGTGGAAATTTCTTCATTTTACTGGGAGAAAAGCGATCCTGATGATGAACGTCTCACGATTGAGCCAGACATCCTGATAGAGTTATCGTCTGAAGATTTTTTTACTAACCGCGATCCGGCTATAGAAGCCATCCTAAAGTATCAACAGTAATTTAACACTTTATGTCCAACTTTCGCCCTAACCAGGGCATGCACCGGACGCGCTGCGCTCGGGCCTGCGGCCCTCGCTGGCGTACCTTCGGCGGCTGTGCCGCCTCAGCGCCGGTGATGCCCAACGTTGGGCGGTTTAGACTCGCCGGAACTACATAAACAGAACAAGTGAGCTATAATTTGTTTTCAATCAATACAAGGAGTCAAAAATGGCCGAGATGAAAACTAAGGTGAACGAGGCGAGCGTCGAGGATTTTTTGAGTAAAGTCGAAAACGAGCAAAAGCGCAAGGATAGCTTTGAGATCGTAAAGATCATGCAGCAGGTGACGAAGGAAGAGCCAAAAATGTGGGGACCTGCCATTATCGGCTTTGGCTCATATCATTACAAGTACGAAAGTGGGCGGGAAGGCGATATGCCGCAGATCGCATTCTCCCCCCGCAAACAGAACATCACGCTCTATACCCAGGGCGGTCACAAATTGCGCTTTTTCAAAGGTGGGAAAGCGCAATTTGTGACCGTGGGCATTATATATTGGGGTAGGCGACAGCTCTGCCAACCCACTTCTGAAGAAACTTGGTAAATATACAACAGGCAAGGTTTGCTTGTATATTAAGAAACTGACAGATGTGGACCGAAACATTTTGCAGCAACTGATCACCGACTCATTCAAAAGGGCTCCTTGATTTTGTGTGGCTGGGAGTTGGTTCCGTCAAAGTGACGTTGTCTCGTCCAACCTGGTTGTCGAGCCTGTCGAGACACACCCGCGGGTATCGCCTGAAGCGGACGGGAACCCACTCGGGAAGAACACCCTCGGGGCGCTTCGCGGATGCCAACCGTTGGATCCGGGCCCGGGAATTAAAAACGAAGCGCTGTCTCATTGACAGCGCTTCGTTTTTACTCACAACTCAGGCTACTGTGATGCTGTCATCCAGATATACATCCTGGATCGTATTCAATATCTTTACACCTTCCGACATCGGGCGCTGGAAGGCTTTGCGACCCGAGATGAGGCCCATGCCACCGGCGCGCTTGTTGACGACGGCAGTCGTAGCGGCTTCGACAAAATCATTTTCGCCAGAAGCGCCACCGCTGTTGATAAGACCGATGCGTCCCATGTAGCAGTTTGCCACCTGATAGCGGCACAGGTCGATGGGATGGTCGCTGGCAAGTTCACTGTACATGCGCTTATCCAGTTTGCCATAGGAGCTGTCGCCGGTGTTCAAGGCAAGGAAACCACCGTTGTTTTCCGGGAGCTTCTGCTTGATGATGTCTGCCTGGATCGTGACGCCAAGGTGATTTGCCTGGCCGGTAAGGTCAGCAGACACATGATAGTCCTTGTCTTTCTTGAACGCCGGATTACGTGTATAGCACCAAAGCACGGTTGCCATGCCCAGTTCATGGGCGTGGGCAAAGGCTTCGGCGATCTCGATCAGTTCGCGGTGCGAATCGTCGGAGCCGAAATAGATCGTTGCGCCAATGGCAGCAGCGCCCATATCATAGGCCTGCTCAATTGTGCCGAACATGATCTGCTCGAAGCTATTCGGATAGGTCATCAGTTCATTGTGGTTGATCTTCACCAGGAAGGGAATCTTGTGTGCATACTTGCGCGCCATGATTCCCAGCACACCGAACGTCGACGCGACCGCATTGCAGCCGCCTTCCATCGCAAGCCGGATGATGTTCTCAGGGTCAAAGTATTCGGGGTTCTTGGCGAAGCTGGCGCCGGCTGAATGTTCGATGCCCTGGTCGACCGGCAGAATGGAGACATAGCCAGTGCGGCCAAGCCGTCCGTTGTTGAAGATCCACCCCAGGTTTCCGAGCACGCGGTTGTTGCGGTCTGACTGCATGAAGACGCGGTCTACAAAATCAGGGCCAGGCAGGTGCAGTTGCTCTTTTGGAATTTTGGGTGAGTTGAAACCAAGCAGTGATTCGGTTTTATCCCCCAATAGCGATTGAATATCAGTTGTCATTTCTAGGGTCATTTCGTTCCTCCTGCCGCGCTGTGCGCGGGTCTATCATGTTGGATTTCCTGTCACGGGTCACAATGCCTGCACTGGCTGACTGCGTTCTGCTCGTGTGAATGTATGAACTCCGTGGCTGAGGTTGTGTGGTTTGAGCTGTCTGATAAGCGCCAAAAGGCTTTCTTGATTATAACCCTGAACTCAGGCTATAATGGTCAGTGCGACTTGATAACAAGGCACTCGTATAGTATCGCAGGAGGCTCCTATGGACCAATTCTTCGAAAAAGTAACCAGTCAGCAAGACCCATTCAAGAAGGTGATGGCATTCATCCCTGGCTTCAAGGGATACATCGACCGGCAGAACCGCCGGGATGCGGATAAACTGCTGCGCGATACCGTGGCGCGTCGTTTTGAGGAACAATGGAAGCGGACTTCACAGCTGCAAAGCGACATGGTCAGCAGCGGCATGATCCAGTATGTGGATGACATGGAAAGAGCCGCCATCCAGCTGCGCACCTTCATTGATAAGATCACCACTGCCCCACGCGGCTACGCCGGCATGTTCGATGCCGTGAAGATCAACGAGAAGGAACTCGAAGCGATCTATCAGTTCGACGCCGCGTTCTTTGATCTCGGCGAACAGGTGGCACGCGCTCTGGATAATGTGGAAGCCAGCCTCGGGGACAAGGAAGCACTTCCCGCGGCCATCCGCAACGTCACATCGCTTGCACGCCTGGCAGTTGAGACCTATAACCGAAGATCCGAAGCCGCCACCGGATCGGAAAAATAAACGCAACACATGTCGTTGCGAGTCTTCGAGAAGCAATCTCCTTGCAACGACATGGGAAAAAATCTATGTGGCATGAATATCAGAATGTAACTACAGTTGAGGAAGTCCTTCAGATGCTTGCAGAGAAGGGTGAACGTGCCCGAATTGTGGCGGGCGCGACAGACCTGATCCTTGAGATCGAACGCGGTGTACGCAAGGGGATCGATACGCTCATTGACGTCACACGCATTCCCAACCTGGACCAGATCACAATTGATGAAGATGACGTGATCCATCTCGGCCCGCTCGTCACGCACAACCACTGCGTGGAATCGAGGTTGATCCGTGCACGCGCTTATCCACTGGCGCGCGCGGCCTGGGAAGTGGGCGCGCCGCAGATCCGCAACCGCGGCACGATCGCAGGCAACCTCATCACCGCGTCGCCCGCCAACGATACGATCACACCGCTCATGGCATTGAATGCGTCGGTCACACTGCAATCGGTACATGGCACACGCACAGTTGCACTGAACGACTTCTACAAAGGCGTCCGTAAAACAGTGATGACTCCCGATGAGATGCTGGTGGATATTTCGTTCCCTGCGATGAATTCCACTGCCCGCGGCACATTCATTAAACTGGCATTACGCCGTGCCCAGGCGATCTCCATTATCGATGCAGCCTTTATTCTGGACCTCGAAGCGGATACCGTCAAATCCGCGTCCATCACGCTGGGAGCTGTTGCCCCAATCATTATCCACGCGCAGGAAGCTGAGCAATATCTGGCAGGCAAACAACTGACAGACGATGTAATCGCAGAGGCTGCACGTCTCACCATGAACGCAGCCAAACCCATTGACGATATCCGCAGCAGCGCGGCCTATCGCCTGGAGATGGTGCGCGTCTGCACCAGGCGCGGGCTGACGTCCATTCGCGATGGACAGGAACAGACCGGGATGCCGGCGGAACCGATCCTGTTGTGGGGAAAAGATGGGTCGAA
>JANMSY010000103.1:0-6341 GCA_031389865.1 Anaerolineales bacterium
CCGATCTTGCAAAACTGATCGAGAAAACACCCGCGGGTCAGCGACTCATATCCGAACCTGAACTTGCAAAACAGATGGGCGTCTCGCGTGCCACCCTGCGTGAGGCGATGCGTACCTTTGAAACACAGGGATTGATACGCCGCCGTCAGGGGTCGGGCACATATGTCGTTGGCAAGTTTCAGGTGATCGATGCCGGGCTCGAAGTGCTCGAGAGTCTCGAGACCATGGCGCGCCGCATGAACCTGGCGATTACGGTCAGCGACCTGAATATCGAGCAGGCAGAAGCGGATGAGAATACCGCAAAGGAGTTGTGCGTGGATGAAGGGAAGCCTATCACCCGCGTGCGACGCGTGGCGCGTGCCGATGGCAGGCCCGTGGCCTATCTGATCGATTACCTGCCCGAGGAAATCCTGAAGCCCAGCGACCTGCCCGAGGCATTTGGCGGCTCTGTGCTCGATCTGCTGATTGAAAGCAGAGTTGACCTGCAGGTGTCACGCGCTGCGATCAGCGCAACCAACGCCCCGGCAGATGTGGCGAAGGCGCTCGAGATCCAGCGCGATGATGTGCTGCTGCGTTTCGCCTCGCAACTGTATGACTCGAAAGGCAACGTGGTGGATTACTCAGTGAGTTATTTTATTCCCGGATATTTCCACTTCCACGTGAACAGGCGCATTGGGAGTGCTAGATAGAAAACGTAGACACGAAGACGCAGAGTTTCATTATTCTTAAGGACTGATGATGGTTCAACCCAAATTCCCTTCCCTTCTCGTGAAGGACGGTATCAAGAGATTTATATCGTAGTCAAACAAGCTGCTGGTCACAAAGAGGAAAAAGAACCTCCGTGTCTGTGTGACTCCGTGGCTAAACCATAAAACCAAGAGGTAAACGTGATAGTACAGGAAATCCAAAAGAAAGTTGAAGAAAACCGCGAAAATATCATCAATTTCATGCGCGAGATATGTGCCATCCCTTCGATGGACTCGCAGTTGAAGGATGTGGGGGAGCGGATCGCTGCCGAGATGAACAAGCTTGGCTTTGAGGAAGTCCGTTTCGACAAGATGGGCAATATCATGGGCAGCATCGGAAGCGGAAAGCGTGTCATTGTCTACGACTCGCACATTGACACGGTGGGAATCGGTGACCCCGCTTCCTGGCAGTGGGACCCGTTCAAGGGCAAGGTCGAAGACGGGGTCCTGTATGCACGCGGTGCATGTGATGAAAAAGGTTCCACGCCCGGTATGATCTACGGCCTGGCGTTTGCGAAGGAACTGGGCCTGCTCGAAGATACAACCGCCTGGTACTTTGGCAACATGGAAGAGTGGTGCGATGGCATTGCCCCGAATACATTCGTCGAAGTGGATCCCAAGATCAAGCCTGATTTTGTGGTCATCGGTGAGCCGACCAGGATGCAGGTCTATCGCGGGCATAAGGGACGCCTTGAGATGAAGGTCACAGCAAAAGGCAGGTCTGCACACGCCGCTTCGAATCATCTGGGTGATAACGCCATCTATAAATTGCTTCCCGTCCTTGCCGGCATCCGCGACCTTGAGCCGCAGCTGGGCGATCATCCGTTTCTGGGACATGGAAAGATCACGGTCAGCGATATGCATGTGAAGACCCCGTCCATCAATGCCGTGCCTGATGAAGCGGTCATCTTCATTGACCGACGTATGACATTCGGCGAAACCAAGGAACAAGTCAAGGCGCAGGTGGAAGCGCTCGTTCCCAGCGAATACCGGGATACTGTCAAAGTAGAGGAACTCTTCTACGATGAGCCCTCCTATACTGGATTCGTGTTCCCAGTGGATAAATATTTCCCTGCCTGGGCGCTGGAGGAAGATCATCCAATCGTTCAAGCGGGACAGGAAGCTCGCAGGAGTATCGGCCTCCCTGATGCACCCTCTGGAAAATGGAATTTTTCCACCAATGGAATCTATTGGGCGGGCAAGGCGGGAATCCCTTCGATCGGCTTTGGTCCTGGTGATGAAGAGACTGCCCATACCGTGAACGACAGTGTTTCACTTGATGATATGGTGAAGGCAACGGAGTTTTACGCGATCTTCCCAAGCCTGCTTAAATGAAAACCATCGAAATCAGACGGCACTCGATTTGCTCCAGCCGCCGTCCCCGGCGGCCTGGAGTGAACTGTTGATATAAAAATAATTTCAAAGGAGAAATAAAAATGCAGACGAATTTTAGAGGTCGCGATTTCATCGGTGACCTGGACTTTACAAAAGAGGAAGTGGAAACTGTCCTGGACGTAGCGTGGGACCTCAAGCGCAAACGCGCCCTCGGCGAGCCTCATCCTTATCTGCGCGACAAGGCGCTGGCGATGTTGTTCTTCTTCTCATCCACGCGCACACGCGGCTCGTTCGAAGCGGGCATGGCGCAACTGGGTGGGCACGGCGCTTTCATTGATTCAAATACAACCCAGATCTCGCACGGCGATACACCTGTCGAGATCGGCGAGATCTTTGGTCGTTATTTTGATGGCATTGCCATCCGTCATTGTGATTATGGGGATGGAAATAAGTATTTGAACGCGGTTGCCAGGTCCAGCCGTGCACCGGTCTTGAATATGCAATGCGACATTTACCACCCCTTCCAGTGCCTCGCTGATTTGATGACGATCATGGAAAAGAAGGGACGCGATCTCCGCAAGAAGAAGATTGTCGTTTCGTGGGCATATGCTGCTTCGTATCTCAAGCCGATCTCCGTTCCTCAATCATTGATCCTGCAGATGCCGCGCTTCGGCATGGATGTCACATTGGCATACCCACCTGAATTCCCGCTTATGCCTGATATTGTCGAGCAGGCCAGAGAACAGGCAAGGATCGCCGGCACCAGCTTTGAGATCGTTGACAGCAAGGATGGCATGACCGAAGCCTGCAAGGATGCGGATGTGATCTATGCCAAGTCCTGGGGTCCACTGTTGACCACCACCGATAAAACCGAAGGCAAGAAGCTCCAGGATATGTACAAGGATTGGATCATGGATGATGCAAAACTCAAGGGCGCTCACCCGGATGCCATTTACATGCATCCACTCCCGGCCGACCGCGATGTGGAAGTGACCAGCGCCATCCTGGATGGCCCGAACTCCGTCGTGTTTGATGAAGCTGAGAACCGCCTCCACGCGCAAAAAGCGGTCATGGCGTTGACGATGAGTTAAGTACACAGGTATACAAGTAGACAAGTCGTGAGGCAGATGTGACTGAGAAAAAGCCGCTGTACGAATCGCCTGGTGAAAACGGTAAACGCGGGTTTGAAGATTTGGAGTGTTATATAATGCCCACGGTCACAAATTGCGCTTTCCCACCTTTGAAAAAACGCAATTTGTGACCGCCCTGGGTATAAACTCGCATTGGAAGTCATGGCGCAAATACATGCTTTTTCAAAGACTCTGCCGCCCGACGAAAAATATGATTTGTATGCCCAGATTCGTCGTTCGTCAAAAGGCGTAACAGGAAACATCGCTGAAGCTTATGGACGCTATCATTATCTGGATAGCCTGCGCTTCTATTCAATTGCACGCGGTGAGCTAAATGAAACGCTTGCACGATTGATCGATGCAAAAGTATTGAATTACATCGAGCAGCCTGACTTTGAATCACTTTATAAACTTATTCGCCAGACTGAACAGGCATTGAATGGGTTTATGTCTTATGTACGGCGTCAGCGTGCAGGTGTACAGGAGTATGGTGATAAGACAATCCATGAGAATCAGGCAGACTACGAACTTACTTCTGACGAAAAAAGTAATGAAGAATAATTACAACTGTGTATACCTGTGTACTTGTTTACCTGTATACATATGCACAATAAACAAGGAGCACATATGCCAAAATTAGCTGTAATCGCCGTGGGTGGTAACTCACTGATCAAAGACGATAAACATGTCAGTGTGGAGGATCAGCAGCAGGCGCTGCGTGAAACCGCCCATCATATCGCGGATATGATCGAAGCAGGCTGGGACCTGGCGATCGGCCACGGCAACGGGCCACAGGTTGGATTCATCCTGCGCCGTTCCGAGATCGCCGCGAAAGTGGAAGGCATGCACGAAATTCCGCTCGATGTCTGTGGCGCAGATTCGCAGGGCGCGATCGGGTATGAATTCCAGCAGGCGCTGCAGAACGAATACCACCGGCGTGGCCTGAACAAAGGTGCAGCGACGGTGATCACTCAAATGCTGGTGGATAAAAACGATCCCGCATTCCAGAAACCCAGCAAACCCATCGGTTCGTTCATGGATGAAGCGGAAGCGAAGCACCGTGAACAGGACATGGACTGGTCGGTCGTGGAGGATGCCGGCCGCGGCTGGAGGCGAGTCGTTGCATCCCCGCGGCCAAAGAAGATCATTGAGCTTGATTCTGTGAAGCTATTGCTCAACGCGGGTGTGACAGTCATCACGGTGGGTGGGGGCGGCATCCCGGTGGTAGATACGGGCAACGGCGAGTACGAGGGAACAGCCGCAGTGATTGACAAGGATTTCGCTTCATCGCTGCTCGCGCAGGAAATTGGCGCGGAACTGTTCCTCATTGCGACCGCGGTGGAAAAGGTTGCCATCAACTTTGGCAAGCCCGAGCAGAAGTGGCTCGATAAGATGACGCTCGCCGAAGCGAAGCAATATCTCGCCGAAGGCATACATTTTGCCAAAGGTTCGATGGCGCCGAAAATGCAGGCCATTATCTGGTTCCTTGAAAATGGTGGCAAACAGGCGTTGATCACCAACCCTGAAAATATCGGCCGCGCCCTCAAAGGCGAAACAGGAACATGGATCGTTAAGTAGTTTTTTAAATAAAAACCTTGCGAAGGTTTCAAACCTTCGCAAGGTTTAATATCAAATGAATCGTCTTCATCCATCTCTGATCCTGCTACTCATCGGCGTGCTCGCATACGGCATTTTGATTCCACAGCTTGGTTTTTACTGGGACGATATGCCGATGTCATGGATCCGTTATGGGTTGGGCACCGAGGCGATGACGCAGTACTTCTCCACGAACCGCCCGGTCTGGGGCTGGTTGTATCAGATCACTACGCGGCTTATCCCTCAGGTCCCAGTCTACTGGCAGATCTTTGCTCTCCTCTGGCGCTGGTTGGGTGCAGTGGTGGTCTGGGGGATCGTACGTGAACTTTGGAAAGACAAGCCGCGCTTTGCATTAAGTGTCTCGTTGCTTTTCCTGTTGTATCCCGGTTTCAACCAGCAGTGGGGAGCCTATCTTTACAGTCACTTTTTCATCGTCATTTTTTTCTACCTGTATTCCATTTATCTGATGCTGAGACGCAGGCCCATACCGGCCTTGATCTTCTCCGCCCTTAACTTGTGGATGATGGAGTATTTCTTCCCGCTGGAATTTGCACGTATTGGATTTATCTTTACCTCGTTGCGAGATCAATACCCGAACCCGCGCGACCGCATCAAGCCAGGCCTCAAGTTGTGGATTCCCTATCTGGCAGTTTTCGGGCTGGCAGTTTTATCCCGTTTGTTCATCTTCAATAACCAGGTGTATGGCTTTGGATTGATGTCGCAATTAAGAAACGCGCCGTTTGCGACTGTGCTTTCCCTCCTCCAAAACTTCTTTGTGAGCCTCTGGCTGGTGATCATTGCCGCATGGACTCAAACCGTTGCAGCCATCAATCCTGCCACGCATGGTCTCCGCACGATTGCGCTGTATATGGCAGTCCTGTGGATCGCCTTCGCGATTGCCATCTACTTTCTCTGGAAACAAAGTGCAGATCAATCGAATAAAAGAAGTTCAACCTACGCCCTTGGCCTGGGTCTGTTTCTGCTTCCATTTGCGGGCGCGCCGTTCTGGCTGACGGGACTCACCATTTCACTGGCTCATCCCGCAAGCCGTTTTACGCTGCCATTCATGTTCGCAGTGAGCTTGATCATTGCAGGGTTAATTGAATTTGTTCCACCGCGTTTTCGTTATGTTTTCCTGGCATTAATAATAGGCCTGGCAGCGGGACGTCAGTTTTTGTGGTCAACCGATTATCTGCGTGACTGGCAGGCACAAAAGAATCTTTTCTGGCAGATGACCTGGCGTGCGCCGGGTTTGAAGCCAGATACAGTTGTGTTGATGAATGAGGAGCTGTTGTTTTACGCCGATAATTCCCTGAGCGCGCCGCTCAACTGGATCTATGCGTCTGATACCCAGGGCGATCAAATCAGTTATGTGCTTTTTTATCCGACCAACCGAATCGATTCATCCCTGCCAGCGCTGCAAAAAGACATTCCGATTCAATACGATTACATCGCGGGGCATTTTGACGGCAATACCTCGCAGGCTGTCGCATTTTATTATGATCCTCCCGCGTGTTTGCGTTTACTTGAACCT
>JANMSY010000382.1:0-3032 GCA_031389865.1 Anaerolineales bacterium
TCTGTCAATTTCCGCTGGTCGAGTAGCTCCGAATGTTCGTAGAGGGGCGTATCGAGACCACAAATTGGCAGGAAATCACTGTTTCACCGGTACCCTTTGGTCTCGATATGGCGGAAAAACGCCGCCTACTCGACCAACGGAACACTTTTCAAACAAAGTGTCAGGTGGCTAGTAGAAATAAGAATCTATTTTTCCAGTGCGCCAGCGTTGATCCACTCTATCACTTGAGCGATCTCTTCTGGTGTTAATTGGCCGGGATGTCCACCTGCCTGTTGTTTTGTAACAAGTAAACTATTTGCAGCATCGCCAGGCAGAATCACCGCTCCGGATACTCCGCCTTCCATGGCATCTGCATACGTTGAGAGATTTAGTCCTCCCAATCCACCAGCTCCATGACAGGCTGCGCATTTAGGCTGGAGCATTGCGCCAATTGAGTTATCCCAGGTCAGGGATGAGGTGGGGGGAGCCAGGGGTGTTGTTTCAGCTCCCGGTGTGCCCGCTGTTGGGGATGACGTGGGTAGAGCTGTTTCGGTTGGGGGCAGCGTTGCAGTTTGCGTAGGGGCAGGCGTAAGAGTCTGAGGCACAAATACTTCCACCGTCGGCGCTTGTCTTTCGATGGTTGTGAGGGCGGTATCCTCTGCATTCACGAATCCATATACGCCACCAAGCATGAAGAGGGCCAGAAGCACTGCGATCGGCAGATAGATCCTCTGGCGTTTTCGCAGAGCAACAGGATCAACGGGACGCTCCGCCATGCCAGCCTTGATGTCTGCAAGTTCCAGAGGATGTTCGTGAAGCATTACTTCTTCACTCATCTTTCCAGTGAACATGGATTTGTTGAAGCGTTTAATGTGAACACCGTACATGTGCCAGATAATGATGGCGAGAACAGCAAGGAGTGCCTCCCCACCATGAGCAGCTTTCGCGGCAGGAATGGCTTCACCTGGCAAAAATCTGATAGTGGAAATCGGGTTCCACATCATGAAGCCAGTGACACCCATGACCATGGCTCCCCAGACGAACGCCCAATACTCCATCTTTTCTTCGAAGGTGTAACGTCCCATTTGCGGGAAGGTCTTGACAAAGCCGAGATTGTACATAAGGGCCTGCCAGCCATCTTTAACGTCCTGCAGACTCGGCAACATGCTCAATCGCGTACGACGGACATAAGCCATATAACCGAAGACGAGAAGATGCCATGCGGTGCCGAGCATCATAACCACGGCGGCAAAATGATGAATGGAACGCAGATTCTCGATACCGCCAAGCAGGTTTACAAAAGCTATGGAAACGCCGGAAGAGGGAAACTTCTGTGGCAAACCTGTCAGACCAAGTGTTGTAAAGGAAAGCAGCATCGCAAGGTGTTCAATACGACGGGCAAGCGGAAACCGCTCATAGGTGCGGGTTGTATGTTCACTCATTCGTGTGCTTCTCCTTTTGCAGGTGTGGAGCGCGCCACAAATCTACGGTAGACATCGGTGAGTACATAGAAGAGCATGCCTCCAAGAACAGCAGGGATAAAGAATTTGTAAAACAGGTTGACGTAATAGACCATGGGGAACACTTCAGGGCTGGGTTCATAGTGACTCATCCACGAGTCTGTAAAGGTAGCTGTGGTTGCATCAGGGTGACATTGCTGGCATTTAACCAACAGGTTTTTCTTGAATGCAATACCTGCTTCGGCGTCATCCGGTCTCATGATGTCATGAACCCCATGACAATCAGTGCAGACTGGTTTGTTGGTTGGCTGATCCGGATAGTTCTCTTCAAACATCTGTACTGTCGTACCGTGGAAGTCCGCGACATAGGTTGACAACACGTTGGTCGAGATGCCATATTGCTTCATGATGGTTTCATTGGTATGGCAATTCGCACACAGATACGGGGTGCTATTGCGGAATGTATTCGAACTGGGATCGCCAATGTCATGAACACCATGACAGTCGATACACGTAGGAACGTATTGATTGCCTTCCTCGGTCAATGCCGCGCCGTGGACACTTTGCTTATAGGTCTCATAGATCCCGTTGTGGCATTTTGCGCAGGTCTGTGGAATGACGAGCCGCGCACCCAACAACAGTTCACCGGTGTCCTTGTTCGTAAGGCGGGTCTGCGTATGGGGGTTGTGACAGTCAGTGCAGACTGCAGCATTCGTGTTACCGGCTGCAAGTGCTTTCTGATGGACGCTATCCAGCACCTTCTCGTACTGTTCAGTATGACATTGCTGGCAGGTGGGATATAACTCAAGCGAAAAATCGCGCGGGCTGCTGGCGGTCACTTCGGGGTGAGGGAAACCGGTAATATTTGTATGACAATCCACACAGGCAATATTTTCTGTTCCATGGACGGAGGCTTCAAATTTTCCACTGTCGATCGTCAACGGAAGAGGCTGGCCGCCGATCTCGACGGTCATTCCCTGCTGCTGATGGCAGGCCAGACATGTTTCGTCAGATGGTTTATCCTCCTGTAACCGGGGTGCTGCCACCACCGATGTTGTAGTGGAAAGGGTCATAACAACGAGGAGAAGCAATACTCCCAGCGCCAGACCAGCTAATCCAAATTGCAATGTGTGTGCCTTGAACCATTTGCTCATTGCACGCTCCTCATTAAGGTAGGCTGATTTCTCCGGATTATACAGGCAAATTACCCACATTTTGGAATGGGGGAATCACCCCATTCTAAAATGGGTTGTCACCATCGGAAAGTGAAGAATATCACAGAAATTACATGCTTACAGGGGAAAATTATCCGATAAAGAAACTCAACTCTATTAAGGGCCCACTTTAGAAGGGACCATTACAGATAAATTTCGACGGGCCAGATCCTTTTTTTCATAACCGTTTTGAAATTTACTCAACTCTTAAACACTGTTGACAAATGTACCAACAATTGGAGCGTACCCGTTCGAGGCCTATATTCGTCCTGTCAATGCGCATATACTGCCCAGCCGCCTGTGCTTCATCGCTCACTTCACAAACTCTATCCAGCAGCATATTGACCAGACTGAATGTTTTCTATCTCGTTTTCCTCGC
>JANMSY010000404.1:0-2875 GCA_031389865.1 Anaerolineales bacterium
GACCCTCGTCTCAAACGGATCAAAGGAGGCCAGCGCCTCCTGAGAAATCCGCTGATCCATTCGGCGTTACGCCCATTGGGTCATAACCTGCGACCCGCACGCCTTTACAGTTCTGCCGCTGAAGTGACTGGCAGCCTCTGCCAATGGTTGGATCGGGTGGAAACGCCCTTCTTCGCCTGGGCCCATTACATGGATGTACACTGGCCCTACCATATGGAAGAAGCGTTGGTTCATCCCAGGGATATCGCGCAGGCATGGCAAGATCTGGCGATCATAAACGGCCGGTCAAACTTTGATCGAGATAAGTCCATGACAACCGCACAGCGAGACCATTTCATCGATTTGTACGAGAAATCTTTGCAATACTTGGATGATCAAATTGGCCGGTTGATCAATCACATCCATAATTCAGGTTATGCCGACAATACCCTGATACTCCTCGTAGCCGATCATGGGGAGGAGTTTCTCGACCACGGCCGCTGGGGCCATTGGGAGAGCAACCTGTATGACGAAATCCTGAAGGTACCACTCATCATGTGGATCCCAAATGGACCGAATGGCCAGGTTATCCGGCAGCAGGTACGTTTACTGGATCTCATGCCAACGATTCTGGATCTTTGTGGTTGTCCTGTGTCCAATGGTCTTATGGGTAACAGCATGGCGTCTCTCTGGGGACAAGGTGAATCGAAATATGACGGGAGGGAAACAATCAGCGAGATGCGACGTGATCCGTGGCACCGCGTTGCAGTGCGAACTGAATCGTTCAAATACATCTGGGATAGTAAACGACCCGATCAGCCTGACCTTTACGATTTACGCACTGACCCGGGTGAAAAAATAAATGTGCGTGATCACTTTCCGCAGGAGGTCAGCCGGTTACAGGCTAGCGTAGACGCGCATCGGCTTCGGGTGGCTGAGACGGAACCGGCGATTGCAGTCCAAAAGGTTAAGGTGGATGAGGAAGTCGCCAGGCGGCTGCGTGATTTGGGTTATTTATAGAAGTCTGGTCCCAGGAAATGATGAAAAGAACATTTTTACAACTGTTTGAAAAAAAAGATACTCGCCCACTTATTACCATCGTTTCGGGGTTACCACGTTCTGGGACTTCGCTCATGATGAGTATGCTCGCCGCGGGTGGGTTGGAAGTGCTGACAGATCAGCTCAGAACCCCCGATGATGACAACCCGGTTGGCTATTTCGAGCTCGAGGAGGTCAAGAAACTCATCCGAGGTGAGCATTCCTGGCTGGCGAAATCGAACGGTAAAGCAGTCAAGGTGATATCCACCTTGCTGCCCTATCTACCCGATGGGTATCACTATCGAATCATCTTTATGCGCCGTGCCATTGAGGAGATACTGGCTTCCCAACGGAAGATGTTGATCAACCGGGGTGAAAATCCAGATAAGATCAGCGATGATAAGATGGCTGAGGTTTTTGAAACGGATTTGCAGCAGAGTGAGCGCTGGATTAACTCTCAAGCCCATGCTACCCGGATAGACATCTATTACAGGCAACTTATAGATAATCCCAGGCCGCTGGTCGCGGAGATCAATACAGTTCTAGGCGGTGGTCTGGATGAAGACCAGATGCTGGGCGTAATCGATGCGTCCTTATACCGCCAGCGATCATCGAAATAACTTCAGCATGAATCATAACATTCCATTCAGGCAGGCTACACTTGTCGTAGCCTTTTTACGGTCGTTCAGTTGATTATCAAAGAGATTGTACAATGGCCCTCGCTCCTAGATTGAATATAGCGCACTTATATCAGGAAAGCGGCATCCGCTTTTGTGAACCTCATGCCGCACAGCTGCACATTTATCATACGATCCGTGGCTTGCAGCGGACAGGCCATGAAGTCACGCTCCTGGCTCTGCAGGGTAGACAGGTTCTTTGCACAAGGGATCTCCAGGTATTTAAAAGTGATAAGCTGTCGGCCGGCCACTATGGCAAACTGGGATGGAGTGGGGCTACCTTGTTCAAGTGGTTCGAGAGCGGCCTTCGCCGCCTTCAGCAACAATTGCACTTACCCTATCTGGCCTTATTCGATAGCTACCGCATGGCTGTGGCCGGCTCTATCAATCTTAAAGGTTTTGACCTGATCCATGAGCGTTTTAACTTGCTGTCTTTAGGTGGAGCTTGGGCGAGTAGAAAACTTGGAATTCCTTTTGTGCTCGAAGTCAACGCAGATCTACTGGAGCAGCGTAAGTTTAAGGGCATTCCGGAGAGAGGTCTGCGCCGTCTGTTCGCTGTATGGGCAACTCGAATGTGTTACAACGCCGCGGCGAAGATCATCTGCATATCCGCGGACCTCAAAGACCACCTCATCAGTAAGTGGAATATCGAGGAGAGCAAGCTAATCGTCCTTCCATGCGCAGCAGATGTGGAAGCCTTCGGGCTGAACTTTAACTCCAATCATATAAGACGAAATCTGAGTTTGACTACTGAGCCGGTCGTGATGTGGGTGGGAGGGTTCTATCCCTGGCATGACCTTGATCTACTCCTGAAGAGCTTTGCTCTGGTCCTTCAAAGGCATCCGGACGCTAAGTTGGTTTTGGTGGGTGATGGCCAAACCCGGCCCTCGGTTGAACAAATAGTACAGAAAAACGGGCTCCGGCAGGCGGTGATCTTGACCGGTGCAATTGCTCATACCAGCATGCCAGAAATGCTGTCAATTGCAGATGTGGCGGTAGTCCCCTCTGCCCCCGTCCTGGCAAGCCACGGTGGCACCGGCACACCGCTCAAGCTATTTGAATATATGGCCGCTGGGAAGGCGATCGTAGCCACAGCGCTAAACCACGCCGCACAAGTGATCCAGAACGGTCATAATGGTCTTCTGGTTGAAGCAGGAGATGTCAATGGGTTTGCCGAGGCC
>JANMSY010000407.1:0-4114 GCA_031389865.1 Anaerolineales bacterium
GAGGCGCCGCGCACGCTGAGGAAAAGTCCGCAAAGAATCAATGCTGTGAAAACGTTCTTAAATGATCGTGTCACAATAAACCCTTGGGATGGCACTCGAATAGGTATGAACGTACCCACATGAATCTTAATTACATCAAGGAGTAGGCGTGGCTTGCGAATTCGGAACAGATCTGAGGGTGGTGAGGACCGTTACCGCATCTGCAAGACATGCATCACTCTCATCCTGGAAGGAAACTTCAAAAGCGGTGATAATATTCCCGTCACCACCTGTGTACGTCACAAATTTTTTCACTCCATTTTCAAGTGCGGTGCTGACATCAAAGGTTACGCTACCCGTGTTCAAAATATCATGCTCAACGGTTATAGTGGGAGGCAGGCCGCGGCCCGAAGTAACCGAGATGACACAATAAGGAATATCTCGATGACCCAGGGAGGGGAAGCCAAATTGATCGGTAGTCAATGCCCAGACATCGGGGTCATAGGTGACGCGGAATGAATAGCCAGGAGTTGAATCCCCAGGATAGGTCGGCGTGCCGTCCCATACCATGCGCGCCGGAGCACTGACCGCTTCAGTGGGTAATTCAAGCGGCGGCAGTGGCGTGTCGGTTCGTGTGGGGGCGGGGGTGTTCGTCGGTACAGGTGTTGACGTGGCTCTAGCAGCAGGAGTGCTGATTTCCCCAACAAATGATTCAGTAGGCTCCTCCGTGATGGTGGGAGCTTCGGTTACCCGCGGTGCTTCCGTTGGAGCAGGAGCCGCGGCACCACAGGATGTGACCAATAAAGACAGGATCAGGATAACTAGGATTCGCCGAATCATCTGGACTCACTTTCGCATCCACGCCGGACAGCAGCTTGATTCAGTGATCAACGACCAAATCTTCCCTGAATCAAGATCCGCGATCTGCACTTCCATTCTACCATTTAGGACTACATTGAAAGCCAGAGTGTTCCCGTTGGGTGACCAGTGCGGAGTCTCAACGAAACCATCTGTTAAAGAAGTGACCTGTGTCAACTCTCCACTTTGGAGGTTCACAAGGTAGACATTGCTGATTAACGAATCGAGGGATTGATTCGCACTCTCATCCTCAGGATTTTCGCGCCTGACAAACGCGATCCGCGTCCCATCTGGCGACCAGTTCGCCGCGTAGCCGTGGCCGGCATCCGCGTCAGCCAGCTTGCGCGGGTTCGAGCCATCGAAGTCCATGACCCACAATTCGCCCACCGTGAACGGAGTCTGCGAGTCAGGAATCTTGATGAACGCGATCTGACTTCCAGCCGGCGAATAGCGCGCAAAGGAGATGTAGTTGTGCACGTCAACAACCAGCTGCTGGAAATCACGACCATCACGTTGAACGGAGGACAATTCACTGCCAGAACCAAGCCCACGCGAGAAAGTGTAGATAAAATCACTCGAATCGGGTCTTGCGGCGAGATCATACGTCCAGCCTGTCACATCAATATCAGTATGCCTGCCACTGGTGAAGGCGCGAATTATGCGAGTGTCCCCAAGTGTGTCCACTTTGAGGTATGCGGATTTGCCATCACTCGCCCACGCCAGGAAGTGACTGTCAGAGTCGGTGACAGGTTGGGTAACGGAATCCGAGCCTGCATGGAGCGAAGGCGAAGTGTCCAGAAAAAGAACTGTCTGCCCATTGGGACAACTCAACTCGATCAGCATGAATGGTCCGCCTGGAGCAGCGAAAACATCGAATAAGCTGCAATGGGGAGGAACAGAAAACGGGATCTCATTCATGGTTTGAAGGTCCGCGGAGAATTCAACGAAGGCGGGAGGGTTGAGGCGGTAGGCGTAAAAGGTTTCTTGCAGTGTTTGAGGAGCTTGAGGAGTACAGGAAAGAAGAGCAGTGATCAGCACACAGTGAAACGTGAGTAGTTTGACACGCATGAAGGGTATTATACAGGCGGGGTTATAATCCAATCGCACATCCAAACTCCTCAATCGGAAATCAAAACATGCACATCCTTGTAACAAACGACGACGGCGTGCAAGCGCCCGGACTTCTCGCTCTCGCGCAGGAAATGCGCAAACTCGGTACAGTGACTGTTTTCGCACCGGACCGAAACTGGTCCGCTTCGGGTCACGTGAAAACAATGGAACGTCCCATGCGGGTCAAGGAAACCATACTTGCGGACGGAACGTCTGCCTTTATGTCGGATGGCGCGCCTTCAGATTGTGTGGCCCTGCCATTGCTGGGACTGCTCGAAGAGAAGGTGGATCTTGTCGTCTCGGGAATTAATCCCAATGCCAACATCGGGCATGACGTCACGTATTCCGGGACAGTCACCGCGGCGATGGAAGCTGTCATCGCAGGGGTCAGGGGAATTGCCGTTTCGCTGGATTCGCCCGAGGGACACAAGGGGCTGTTGGATTATTCCACAGCCGCGATCGTCGGAAGGCGCGTGGCAGAGCAGGTCCTTGCAGATGGATTGCCCAAAGGCGTAGTCCTAAACGTGAATGTTCCCTATTTAAAGGAAAATGAGATCAAGGAATACACGATCACGCGCCAGGGATTGCGCGTCTACCGTGATGTGCTCGAATCGCGCATAGACCCGCGCGGCAAACCCTATTACTGGATCGGCGGCGAGTATCCCACAGGCGTGGACGAACCCGGCACAGACTTCGGTGCACTGCTGGCAGGGTGTGTCTCCATCACACCCTTGCAACTCGATCTGACGAATTACAAGGCGATGGATGTGTTGAAAAGCTGGAAATGGTAAGAGCTTCTTCGTCCTGAGCGGAGAGACTGAATGCTCGTTGAAGTCTCGTAGTCGAAGGACAATCCGCTACAAAGATGCGTTTCGACTGCGCTCCCGCTCCGCTCAACGCGAAATGTTTTCGGGAGGGAACATGGACGTTGTAAACTTTACACCAAAGCAAATGAACACTCTTCGCAAAGTGTTCCATTTCATGAACCACTTCATGGTCTGGATGTGGAAGATCGGCTTGGGAAAAGCCATGAACGTTTGGCCGGCAGGATTTGGCCGCATCATGGTCATCAAACATCGTGGGCGCAGGAGCGGCAGGGAGTATCTTACTCCTGTCAACTACGCGATTGTGAATGGAGAGATCTATTGCACGGCGGGCTTTGGCTCACTATCCGATTGGTATCGCAACATGCTTGTGACTCCAAGAGTGGAATTATGGCTACCCGAAGGGAAGCGCTCCTTCTGCGCAGAAGAAGTTTCTCATTCACCCAATCGATTGTTTCTATTAAGGCAGGTCATCATCGCGTCCGGGTTTGCAGGTCCGCTGTTTGGGATCAATGCGAAACAGTTGAACGATGAACAATTGGATGCAGTTTCGAAGGAGTATCGTCTGGTTCATTTCAGTATGGAGAAACCGTGACAAAAGAAACCGTAAAAGCCTACTGGCAGAAATTTCTTTCTACGCTCCCGCCCGATTCGTCCCATCGTTTCAAAACATACATCGCGGAAGGCTGGGGAGATGGCCCCGAAATGGCTGATGAACTCGGAGCGTTGATCGCCCAGGGAATCAAAACAGCAACCTGCTCTGCTGTATGGGAGTGGGAGGCAGAAGGTAACCCGATCCCGGAAGAGGGATATTTAACAATCGCACTCGATGGGCACGGAGAACCGTTCTGCATCGTCGAGACCATCGAAATTTCCATTCGGAAATATAATGAAGTGGATGCAGATTTTGCCCGCGCAGAAGGCGAGGGTGATCTGTCTTTGAAGTATTGGCGTGAGGCACACAGGAACTATTTTTCGCGCGTCCTTCATAAAATAGGCAAGGAATTTTCAGAAGATATGCCGCTGGTGTGTGAACGGTTTAAAATGATATATAAATAATCACATATACCTCGTTGGTCGAGTGCCGTGCAACGGCGTACCGAGACCAATTGTTAAATACAAACAAAATATTGCTTGAAATGCTGTGGTCTCGATACGTTCCTCGCTATTGCACGGAACTACTCGACCACCCATATAAAATCATAACAAGGAAAACTCATGCCCTACCTCGCCTCAGACTCTCGCTACGACTCCATGACCTACAACCGCACCGGCAACAGCGGACTTAAACTCCCTGCTGTTTCGCTTGGCTGGTGGTACAACTTCGGTGGTCGCGACACGCT
>JANMSY010000136.1:0-8250 GCA_031389865.1 Anaerolineales bacterium
ACATATCCTGAAAATTTGTAGGAACTGAGGGTTATGTGGGGCTATGGATTTTACTGTTTACATCAGCGTTTCCGCCTGGCACGAGTCTTTCTTATCAAGGTGTTAATATCTTTCATCCTCACATTATTGAGCCCATCCTGGCGCGCCTGACGTCGGATGGAACACGCAGCCATCTGGGCGCGCAAACGCGAAAGCATCAACAATATGTCTTGTATATCTTCATCGCCAAGATCTATCATTACGGCGAACGGTTTATTGTCGACGGTCAAGATCAGCTCACCTTCAGTAGCCAGTTTCTTGCGCAAGGCAGACGGCTCATTTCGTTGGATGCATGGTCTGGAAGTGGCGCCGCCCAAGGTGGCATACGCGGCTTGGCGCGGTTAACATCCGGTGGCGCAGTCTGCCGTCCGTATAAAGGATCCCAGATTTATCTAGAGTCGATCAAGTTGATTCTGCAGGGCGGGCCTACGTTTGTATTTCTCTTTTATCTCTCCCAGATACCTCTTCCATTCATCCGATTTTCCCAGCAACTTATAGGCTTGTTTCGCGCGTTTGAGCCAGGCCGCGGCAATCGGATAATTCTTGCTTTTGGCCTCAGACATCAAGCGTTCTGCATGCTTCAAACTGATCATGACGACCCATTCCGGACGGTGTTGCGCGACGCCGTCAGCCACCGTTTCGACAACGGAGTACCACACGTCACGTTCCTCTGCCACTTTGATGGCATCATCCCATTCTTCTTCCAGCAACAATACTTCAGCCAAAACATGCTTGTCATACGATCTGCGGAGTGTTGCCATCACTTCCGGGCGCAAGCGTCCCCAGGCAGTCCCTGCCAGACGCTTGATCGTCCTATAGGTTTCCAGCGATGGATGCTCAGTAAATGCGGCCATCCAGGCCCTTAGCGCCTGTTTCGTCCGTCCCTGCGCCTCTTCCACGGGACCGAGCCATTCGCCCAGACCTGCCTTTGACCCCTTTAGCTTCAGCCCATGCTCACCAATCTCAATAGCCTCAGTCACCAGCCGTAACTCTCTCAAGCGTTGTGCCACTTGCAAGGATTCTTCAGCAGTGGACAGGTGCTTTTTAGCGTATTTCACGGCCTCCGCTACCTTTTTGAGATCGCACAACTTAAGGGCGTAACGCAGATGCCGCTCTTCCTTCGTGCAGAGGGCAAGATACTCCTCGGTGCGATCCTGCCGTTCCAGGACATTTAGTTTAGCTTCGGTGAGGTCATCGAAGCCTGACACAACAGGAAAACCCCATTCATGAACATCAAATGCACCGTCCTCGTCCCCGTCTTCGTCTTCATCCCATTCGTCCGGTTCTTCATCCTCAATGAATTTTTGCGCTGTTCTCCGAACGGGTTCCATCGCATTAGGGACATCCTCCCAGCCATACTTCGCGGCTTGAACAGCAATATCCAGGTTGCCTTCCATTCCGTAATCGCCGGCATAATCGATCAACTTCTCCAGCCTGCGGACCAGTCTATCCCGTTCAACCTGGCTGAGTTCCATGCTCAAAATTGCTTCCGCCAATGGCGTACCCAGGTCGCCCACGTACCCGCCGAGCTCGCCGTCCGAGTCGTCAATGTACTCAATAGCTCGGCTTGCTTCATCCAATAATAGGAGCAGGATTTCGAGGGCAGTTTCAGCATCTCCTGCGTCCAGGAATTTCACGGCAGATTCTTGTACCTCGCGTAGTTGATTTGCCAGTCCGCCTACATGCCAATACGCCTCCGACATTCGCATCCCATCCAGACTGTGGACGATGCTGAGGATATGACGGCGGTAGACTTCGATGTCCACTTTTTTCTTACGCTTCTTTTTGGATTTCGAGGGAACGGATGTCATGGCTTCGATCCGATCATATAGCCCGGGTTGTTCCTGAATCAGTTTGGTTAGAATCGCGATGAGATCTTTATGATCCAGATCGGTCAGAAGTTCCGCGTGCGCTTTGCGCGCCGTGAATGATTTTGGATGATGCAAATAAGCAAGCAACAGGGCGACAATGTGTTTGCAGTAGCCGCCATATTCGTAGAGACACGTGCAGGATGCGTCTGCGATGCCCGCCTCATCCAGTTCCACTTGCACCTGGTAATAGGGAGCATACGTGCCGGCGCACTCCCCGATCAACCGGGTGCCTTGAATGGCGGTATTCGAAACCGCGCCATCTCGATAGTATTCCTCGCCGCGCCGAAAACTTTCCGGGCTCGTTCCGGCGCGGATCATGCTTTCAGTAACTTGGGGTAATGCCATCTTTGCCTCAATCGGCTATTCAGGAGGGTTTCTGCTTTAGCCTGACTGCATCTTTTATCGATAACACCCTAAAAGCGCCCGAAATCGTCGGGCGCGCATGTTTTCAACAGAATCTACCATTCGTCAATTGCGAACTTGTCTGCAAAAGGGTTTATGAATCGAACACCTTCCAGCGTCTGTCCATCTTGAAAGTCCTCACTGAAAATCACCGGAATCTGGTTGAGCCTGGCACTCGCCCAAATTTGGGCATCGTAATAGGAGAGCTGATGATCCCGTACACCGCGGGCAGCTTCCAAAACAATTTGCGGGGTGAGGGGAAATACAGGAAAGGCGCTCTGCCAGTACTCTACCTGCTGCAACATCTCGTTGGCTGGCAATTGCATTTTTGCTGTTGCCACGCGAAAAAATTCTCCCAGGCATTGCACACATAAGCATCCAGTAGCCGTTTCCTCAGCCTTCAATATGATTGCCTTCGCCTTTTCCTGTAAGGAAGACTGACGCACCTCGAAAGCGTACACAAGCACGTTGGTATCGAGCAAAATAGATGACATTTCTATTTCCCCTTCGGCTTCATCCAGCGACTTTCTCTCTCCTCATAAAGCTCATCGCGGTTGAATTCATAGGGTTTACCTTGCATAAATTCAGGCCGCTTGCGCAGAGATTCAACATAGGCAAATATTTTTTCCAGCGCCTTACGACTGTCATGTACAGCAGGTACGGACAATGCTGCCTCGCGTTCCAGCGCCTGTCGTATTACCTCTGCTTCACTTATGCCTCGCTGCTTTGCCAGCCGCTTAAGTGTCAGATTGTGTCGGCGAGGTAGGTATATTTGTTTTCGGATCATATGCTCAGACATGTTTGTCTCCTGTATACATTATCATTATACATCACTTTCGGTGATTTTGAAGTCTGTCCATCCCCGCAATTCATCTATTCCATACAGGGATGACAGGAAAGGTCATTACCGCCTCCGGCTGGGCAAAAAATGGGCATTCACGAGACTAATGCGCCAAACTCATCCTATGAATGTGGTTGGAAATTCTGACGCATTGCATCATATCCCACTGAATCTATAGTGATGTCTTCAACTCCAGCGCCGACTTCAAGACCTTCGGCAACTCACCAGAATATGTCAGCACCAACCTTTGTCCTGCTCTTGTCGCTGCCATGTAAAGCTTGCGGGTGTTGTCGCGTATCAGTCCTTCCCGTTCTTCATCGGATAGCCGCAAAGATTGTTCTTCTTCAAAAAGCAATCGCAGCCCAACCAGGAAAACGATCGGGCTTTCGAGTCCTGCGCCAGCATTGATGGTGGTCACACGGACATAATCGCCAGGGTAATTATCCTTTGGATCAAGCGCCTCATTTTTCCCGAGCCGGTCATCGATGGCCTGGATGAGATTCTTCACGCCCCACCCATCGCGGTGCAGCAAGAGCAAATGTTTCCTGGGGAATCCTTGTTTCACCAGGTTGATCACTTCATTGGCGACGCGGGCGATCTCATCCTGCGGGCTGGTGAGGGTGATGATCTGAGGGAATGCACCATTGGGCATATTGAGCAGATCTGGCACGAGGATATCTTCATCCTTTTCTTCAGTCAGGCGCAAACGATAAAGCAGGGTGGCGAACTGCATGATCTCGCGCGTCGTGCGATAACTGTGGCGAAGACTGTGAATATGACCGCGCGCGTCCAAACCGAGTGACTTCCAGGATGCGCCGCGGCCCAGGAATCCCTGCGTTGGATCTGCCACCAGGAAGAGATGACCATTGCGTAGATCGAGCAGCTTCTGGATCAATCTCATCCATAGCGGCGCGAAGAATTGGGCTTCATCGACCAGGATGATGTCATACTTTGGAAACTCCACCTGTCCGTTTTCGGAGAGCTGCCAGAGGAGTTTGGGAACATCACCCCAGTCCACTGCGCCTCTTTTCTCCAGGGACAGCTGGTACGCCTGCGAGGTATCGAACACACGCTGACGTTGTTCCGCGTTCAACGGAAACCCGCGTCCACGCCGGTCGGCAGACAGGTATTCTGCGCGAGACAACGGGACCTGATCTTTCATCCAATCCACTTCGCTTTGAAACATGTGGGGTGAAATCTTCGAGTTTTGCAGATGACCTCGCCAGATTTCTTCGATGACTTTTCTACGCGCGCTGAGTTTCAGTGGCTCGATCCATTTTTGTTCTTTCGGCCAGTGGTGATAGCACCAGCCATTGAATGTCCGCCACTCGATGCTCTTTGGCGAGCAGCCTTCGAGACGAGCGAAGCGTCCCTCCATGTCGCGGTTTAGCGGGCGATTGTGTGTCAGAACCAGGAATTTCTTGTTTGGATAAAGATGGTATAGGATGCGCAGGCGATATGACAGGATGAGTGTCTTGCCACTGCCTGCGACGCCATTGATGATGTTGAGTCGCAAATCGCCAGGAAGCACCTGATCGTCGGCCGGCAACTCCAGGTCCGATTTGACCGCTGCTTCCTGATCGTAGTCCAATAGATAGTCCGTCAAGCCCGCTTGCATCCTCCGCTCAATTGGAGGGCGGACAGTCATCTCAGCGGGAACGACCACCTCCACTCCGATGTCTTCCGGCGATACATCCCGCATTAACAGGGAAAGGATCAGTTCCATGACGACATCCGCTTCGATCCGTCTGCGCACGGTGGTATTTTGATGGCAAAGGTCGAGGAAGACGGCCGGTGCTTCTGGATCTAGGACCATGTCCCAGCGGGTGGCTTCGGGGGATAGATTCAATCGTCTCCTGGCGGCTCCGGCGCTTGGTTTCAGTTCGTTGCGATAGAACGTCCGGCTCGGCCATTGTGTCAGTACGTCATTCAAACGGTAGGTTACATCCAGCATGGTTTCGTAGCCGCGACCCGAGAGGTAACCAAAGATGGATGCTGGTTTCCGATCTTTTCCGTCTGAAGCCGAAAAGACCGTGACCGGTGGGAGTTGGTTTTCATCTCCAATAAAAATGTATTTGCTGCCTGCCAGCATCCCCATGATTGCCAACGGTAATGTGATCTGAGAGGCTTCATCAAATAACACCACATCGAACTCCACGCCAGAGAGCCGGCGGGAATGGCGTGCGAATGGTGTAGCCCCGATCACATACCCGCCGCTGTTTTCCCCAAAGCGGGATTGATCGAACCTCTCGAAATTCGGGACATCGAGATCTCCTGCATGCCGTCCCTCACCGATTTTGCAGACGGGGATCGAATCATCCATCCTGGGGATTTTGTCCAGCGCATTATGGATGGCGCGATGGGTGAGGGCAGTGACAAAGACGCGACGACCATCTTTCACGAGCAGGCGCGCCAGGTGAGCGAGCATGAGCGTCTTGCCTGTGCCGGGTGGACCCTGAATGAGATGGAGCAAATCTGTCGCATAAGACAGCGCCACGGCCTCGACCTGGCTCTCGTTGAGTCCGGTACCTTGCAACTCCTGACAGGCGCGCTCATAGCGGGCGTAATCTATTTTGGGTGTGAGGGAATTCTGAGGCAGCGGCAGGATCGTGGATCGTCCCAGCTGCGAATCGGCAACAGCATTCTAGGCATCCAGATAGAACTGGCTGGAGTCGAACCAATCCTGATCCATGACCCAGCCGTCGGATTGAGACATTAGAAAAATTCCCTTCGGATACTGACTTTCTAGTATTCCCAACCTGTCGTATGCGACCTACTCAGTGAATTGTTTCCAATCGGAGCTACAATAGAGCAGTCATTTTGCCTTTATTGTTATCATGATCCATTCATTCCGAATCACTGATGGTCTCTCAAAATCCTTGAGAGTAAACAGTGTCAATATGAAGGACGAAATCAACAAATGACCAAAAAGAATTTTCCAACCCGCACGGATCCGATCAACCTGCCGCGGCGGCGGCGCGAAGGATTGGCAGAAGCCGATGGTCTGCTCTCAAAAAACAAGCCGCAAGAGGCTTTGGAACTTCTCCAGGAACTGGACAGGAAATTCCCCCGCCAAACAGATGTGCTTGGCTTGATGGCAAATACCTACATCGAACTGGGAAACCAGCATGGTTATTTGCATTCGCTGTACCAGCTGCATAATCTGACGCCCAACAGGGCCGAGATTAAACTCGGGTTGGCGGGCGCCTATCTCGCGAACGGACGAGTAGCGCTTGCCCTGCGTACATTTCGGCAGTTCCTCAAACAATGGCCCCATGATGAACGAGTGGACGATGTTCAGAAAACCATTCCACAATTGGAACAGGGATTGATTGAGACTCTGAGCCAGCTCAGTTTCTCTTTGGAAGATGGACTGGACTTTGCCTGCAAGCATGAAGAACTTCAGATTCTCATGGAATTCGGAAATTATGAACGAGGGAAACAACTGGCAAAGACCCTCCTCGAACAGCGACCTCATTTTGTCCCTGTCCTGAACAACCTGAGCCAGGTGTACTGGCTCGAGGGTAATCTTGCCCGAGCAATCGAGTTGAGTCAACAGGTTCTCGATATCCAGCCGGATAATGTTCACGCGCTTTCCAACCTGACGCGTTTTCTCTTCATGCAAGGGAAGCAGGATGAGTCCATTGCCATGGCACAAAGGCTGAAGGCATCGAAAGCCGAGGCAGCCGATCTCTGGGTCAAGAAGGCGGAGGCGCTTAGTTTTATCCGAGACGATGCCAGCGTTTTGGCACTGTTGGATGAAGCCAAACGGGCAGGTGAACTCGATCAATTGAATGAATTTGTTTGGCACTGGTGTGCGGTCGCGGAATACTGCAAGGGCAACGAATCCAAAGCGCGGAAATACTGGCAAAAATGCCTGCAGCTTGCCCCCTACTTTCCATCGGCGAAAGATAATCTGGAAGAACTGAAAAAGCCCCGGCATGAACGAAATTGTCCGCAGGCCTTTTCGCTGGATGCCTGGTTATCAAGGAGTACAATCGGCAATCTGACGTCAACCGTCGAACGCGCTGCCAAACAAAAAAACGACAACGCATTTCAAGAGAGAATTCGCACATACTTTGACGATCATTCCGAAATACTTTATTTTGTCCCGGCGGCGCTAGCATCAGGCGACACGGTTTCGCGTGACCTGGCGCTCAAACTGGCGGATATGTCTGCTCACCCGGCTCTCCTTGCGAGTCTAAAGGACTTTGCTCTTGGACAGGAGGGGTCGGACGCCTTACGTTTGGAAGCCTCACAGTTGCTGTCAAAACATGGTGTATTGGAATCAGGCGAGCCCGTAAACTTATGGCTTGAAGGCGAATGGAAGCCTATTATGATGCTTGGTTTTCAAATCTACTATGATTCTCCAGAGAAACCCACGCTCAAGCCTGCCGCGCAACGTCTCATGGAAAAGGCAATCTACGCATTGCGGGAAGAGAAAGGCGCCGAGGCCGAGACCCATCTGCGCAAAGCGCTCGAAGTTCAAAAGGATGAACCGGGGCTGTTCAACAACCTGGCAGTCGCGTTGAGTATGCAGGGCAAACACGATGAGGCAAAGGTGATCGCAGATGAAATCCCTGTCCGCTTCCCCGATTACTTTTTCGGGCAGGTGATCGCGGTCAGGAAAGCGATCCAGGCAGACGACCTTGAAACGGCGAAAACCATCCTCGATAAGATGATGAAAAAACAGGAAATGCACGTGACAGAGTTCGGTGCATTGTGCGGCTGCCAGATAGACTTTATGATTGCCGACGATAAACCTGAGGGCGCGACCTCCTGGTTCGACATGTGGAAACAAGGTTATCCGGATGACCCTGCGTTGAAAGATTATGAAGAACGGATGTCCATCGCCGGGCTCCTGGCAACATTTCGAAAGGGATTATCGAGATCGCGGCGCAAGCTCCGAAAAAGCGGCGAATGACATGGGGAGGATATGGCACAAAATGATCGCCAAGAAACGCTCCCCTCGCTACCAGTCTCCAGCATGAAGAAGCAGGTCGGCGCTGTAGAAATCCGCTTCAGCTTTATCCACCCATTCTTTGGTCAGTTCGTTCATACAGGACTTTTCCCTTTTGGGTGACTTCGCGCAAAAAC
>JANMSY010000595.1:0-2610 GCA_031389865.1 Anaerolineales bacterium
GGCCCTGTCGAGGACTCGGTCAATGGCTGGGTGAGATTTACCTATCCTGCCATTTATGGTGGAGTGGCTGTCGAAGGCGCGGAACTGACATTCGTCCGCGGCCGCGTGGAAGTGGCGAAGGCTGAAAAGAATCAGGAATATCTGATTAAGATGCTCGAGACCGACTCGGGTTCACGCTTTCTCGGCGAGTATGCGATCGGCACGAACTTTGACATCAACAAGTTCACAGGCAACATCCTGTTCGATGAAAAGATCGGCGGGACCTTCCACATGGCGCTTGGCGCGGGTTACCCCGAAACGGGATCGCACAATAAGTCTGCGATCCATTGGGATATGATCTGTGACCTGCGAACTGATTCAGAGATCCTTGTAGATGGAGATCTGTTTTACAAGAACGGACAGTTTGTATTCGGGAAGTAAGTTTAAAGGTGGGCAGGATTAAAAGGTAGAAGGTTGAGAATAAATCTCAACCTTCTTTATTTAACCTAAGTTGCCACCTCATCATGAAAATGAGCAGAGTATCTGTTTTGAACCGCCGAGACGCTGAGTTCGCAGAGTTTTGTAAGATTTTCTCTGCGTTCTTTGCGACTCTGCGGTGATATCCGACATGGTAGCAACTTGAGTTAAGTATTTATACGTGAATCGCGGATGAATGTCACTTGTCAATTCTCTCAGTTACAATCAGTCCTATTCATACTCGGAGAGAATCATGAAATCACGTCCGCTACGCATATTTGCAGTCCTCCTTCTCATCGTTCTCGCGCTGCTGCTCATCTTTGTTCCCGAGGCGCCAGCCAGCGCCTACTATCAAGGCGTTAACCACCCGCTTGTCATCGCGCACCAGGGTGGTGATGGCGTCTGGCCCGGCAACACCCTGTACGCCTTCGAAAAAGCTGTCGAAGCGGGGGCGGATGTTCTTGAAATGGATGCGCACATCACGAAGGATGGTCAGGTCGTTTTGATGCACGATGAAGAAGTGGACCGTACCACCGATGGCACAGGCCTCATCGAAGATATGACAGTTAACGAGCTCAAACAGCTTGATGCCGCATATCAATGGTCAAACGACGATGGCAAGACCTTTCCCTATCGCGGGCAGGGGATCCAGGTTCCAACGCTGGAGGAACTGTTTCAGAAATTTCCACAGATGCGATATGTAATCGAGATCAAATTGACAGCAAATCCGATCGATCAACCGCTATGTGATTTGATCCGCAAACATGACATGCGAGATAAGGTAATGATCGCATCCTTCCATGATGAGGCGATGCAGAATTTCCGTGCGACCTGCCCGGAAGTGGCCACATCCGCTTCGCGCGGGGAAGTGACGAAATTTGTCCTTCTCGGCAAGGTCTTCCTAAGCGGACTTGTCGCGCCGCTGTATGAGTCGATCCAGCCACCCTATGAGCCATCCGAGTCAAAGAATATTCCCATCATGACGAAACGTTTCATCCGCGAAGCACATGCCAAAAATATCGCCGTCGAACCCTGGACCGTGGATGACCCTGAACTGATGAAGCAGTATATCGAATGGGGCGTGGATGGCATTATTACCGACAGGCCAGATTTGATGATTGAGGTGCTGGAAAAGATGGGGAAGTAAGATGGGAAAGAAGTACCCAGGCGTACAAGAAAGAGCGATGGGCACCTGACGCCTCATCGCTCATTTCACTGCTCACTCTCCACGGATCGCTGGCTGCTGTTTTACTCCATCCACACCGTTCGATCTTCAAAAGAGGGTCGTGCTGCATGCTCAGGGATAAACTCGGGATAACCAACGTAAATAAATCCAACAATATGTTGATCCGTTCCAAAGCCAAGGAATTCCTTGACCATTGGATCAAGCGCCCACTCGCCTGTACGCCACTTTGCGCCAAGTCCCATTGCGTGAGCGGCCAGCAAAAGATTCTGAATGGCAGCGGCGGCTGCGCTCACATTTTCGATATCCAATACTTTTGGTTCACCTGGCTTATCCACGCCCACAGCGATTACAGCAGGGGCCCGAAGTGGGGTCGCCTGGGCCTTATCAAATGCCTCGCGCGGAAACTCAGGACGTCGGGCGCGCAGGGACGCGGACATCACATCACCTAATTTATTGCGTGCATCTCCAGTTAGTACAACAAATCTCCACGGTCGCACCTTGTAATGATTTGGTGCCTGTACAGCTGCATCCAACAATGTTTCGATCAACTCACGCGGCAACGGGTCCTGTTTTACTTTGCCTTGCGAATGTCTGTTATGTATGGCTTCGAATACGTCCATGTGTCCTCCGTGGTATTGATACAATTATAGAATGGATTCTTACGGAGGCACGATGAAGGTCTTTTATTCGGAAGCACACCGCAAACATGAACCGTCCTTTGAAGTATTCGAGGGTGGCCTACGCACACCTTACATGGAAAACAGCGATCGCATGGATCGGATTTTGAACGCGCTGAATCAAACGGATTGGGCAGACATCTGCGAACCAGCCAATTTCGGACTCGACCCGATATACGCGGTGCACGACAAGGACTACATTGACTTTCTCGCTTCGTGCTGGACCGAATGGCTGGCTTCCGAAGCCAAAGATAAATCCACGCTGCTGCCTGCCACGTTCGCGCTTCGGCG
>JANMSY010000662.1:0-4310 GCA_031389865.1 Anaerolineales bacterium
TCCCTTTCCTGGGAGACCCTCATGGACCGCCTGCAGCTTCTGGGCTGGGTACTTTTGCTGGTTGGCTATATTTATTTGTATTTTTTGGACGCAGGATTCATCAAACTTCCCTGATGACAAAATCTGGCGGGCATCCATAAAATTAGAGCTACCTTAATCATTCAAGGACTATTCTTTACATGTTGACCCTTCGGACACCGAAAATCTATTTGTCGACATTTGCGCTGCTTCTCTCCACCCTGGCCTGCCGCGCCGTCACGAGCCTTGTCATTCCCAATACCCCAACCCCGCCGCCCACTCCCACTTTTATGCATCCGCCTCCACCCACACTGACGGTCACAGCTGCCGTCGAAGTCCAACAGGAGGTCTTTTGTCCCGTTGTTCTTTCAGATATCATGAGCGCTGCAGGAACACTCGCTGAAACCGGAGCCGCGGATACGGAAAGGTACCTTGTCACATACACAGTCACAGGTGAGGAGATCAGCGATCCATATTACGAGCCGGTGCCTGCCAATTTCAAAGAAGCGCAGGAGGATACTGCAACCCACCAGCAGGTCTGGGACTATTTCACGGCGCTCATCCCGGCAGAGGAACGTGAGTTTGTTGCGGAATATTCCATCCTCACCGATGGTAAAGATAATATCCTTGCTGCTGTCATGCAGACCGCCGACAATCCCACGCTTTGGGCGCTCGAGGTGGACACGGCCGACTCAAGCGATTATTACAACCTGACCTTCACATTGATCCATGAGTTCGGCCACCTGCTCACTCTCAACGCGGACCAGGTTCCGCCGAGCACGAACATCTTCAACAATCCGGATGACGATGCCATCCACCAGCAGGAAGCATCCCTTTGTCCAAGCTACTTCCCGGGCGAAGGATGCAGCGAACCCAATTCCTATATCAATACCTTCCACCAGCGCTTCTGGCTGGGAATTTCCGATGAATGGAGTCTCATCAACCAGATCGAGGATGAAGATCTATACTACGAGCAATCGGAAGATTTTTATTTGACATATCAGGACCAGTTCGTGAGCGACTACGCTGCGACCGACCCGGCCGAGGATATCGCAGAGTCCTGGTCCCATTTTGTGTTTGAGCCGAGGCCGCAAGGCATGACGATTGCCGACCAAAAGATACTCTTCTTCTACGAATATCCCGAACTGATTGCCCTGCGCGAAGAGATCCTGGGCAACCTATGTACTGCATTCCCACAATAAGATGAACAATAACGGACGTCCCATTTCTGAATCCTACTGGGTGGAACCCGGTCGGTTTCTGGCGGGCGAGTACCCCGGCAACTTCGATGAGGAGCTGACCCGCAAACGCATTGACACGTTCATCGAAGCAGGCTTCAACACATTCATTGACCTGACAAAACCCAACGAAATGACTCCCTATTCCGCCATTCTCCATGAGCAATCACAAGCCCATGATGTCGAGGTTCAGCATCATCGCTTCCCCATTGGGGATTATGGTCTGCCCACGCCCGAGCTGATGAGGTCCGTTCTGGATAGGATCGACGAAAGCCTGCGGGCGGGGCGCAAGGTTTATCTCCATTGCTGGGGCGGCATCGGTAGAACGGGAACAACCGTCGGCTGTTATCTGGTGCGCCGCGGGTTAAGCGGGGACGAAGCGTTGCGTCAGCTCGCTGAATGGTGGCGGGGCGTCCCCAAGAGTTACATTCATCGACATTCCCCTGAAACCGGCGAGCAAACCGCCTTCATCCGCACCTGGGACCAGTACGAGCATCGCACAAATGTGTGACTCGTGTGATTCATTGGAAAATCATTAGACTACGGCCTGGCGAAAACATCCCCTGTATAAAAAGCAGTATAATCTTTTGCGGAGACTCGACTTTTTTGGAAACCACTCAATCGCCAACACAACCACAGCCGGAGCCCATCCCCGAACCCGTCACAGAACAACCCACCGATTGGAAGCGCTTCGTCCTGGATATCCTGGAAACACTGGTTCTGGCTGTAATTCTTTATTTTGGGATCAATGCGGTGTCTGCGCGAGTGCGCGTGGATGGCTTTAGCATGAGACCCACCCTGCAGGACGGCGAGTACATACTCGTCAGCAAACTTGCCTATAAATTTGGCGAGCCCATGCGCGGCGATATTGTCGTATTCGTCTTTCCCATCAATCCCGAAGAGGATTTGATTAAACGCATTATCGGCGTGCCAGGCGATACGGTCACCGTTCAGGATGGCGTGTTGAGCATCAATGGCGTGGTGATCGACGAGCCATACATTAATGCTCCACCTGCGTACAATGGCTCATGGCAGGTCTCGCAGGGTGAATTATTTGTATTGGGAGATAACCGCAACGACTCAAGAGACTCGCACCAATGGGGGCTGCTGCCGGAGGAGAACCTGCTCGGTAGGGCGGTGCTGATTTATTGGCCGCCTGAAGAATGGCAGGTTATCAGGCATACCGATCAGCTGGACATCCCAACTTCAATTGCGCAGGACACATGGAATATCCGATGAACGAGCAACCCACACTTGCCAGTCCCACCTCGTCCTTTCCATGCAATGAATGCGCCGCGGGCGTCATGCATCTTCGGCATATTACCTATTTCACGTGGCTCGGAGAGGAACTCATTACGGTTCCCAATTTTCCTGCCTGGATATGCGACATGTGTGGGAAACGCGAGTACGATGAACGCGCCATTGCCTGGGTGACCATGCTGCTCAACCCGAATGCGGGAGAGCCAACACGCCGCGTGAAACGACGCCCGCGACCGGGTCCCGCAAAACGGAACATTTCTCACCCTCCGCTTGACTGACAGTCATCGATAAATACAAGGCAGTAAATATGGATACTTCCCCGCGAACCTACCGCTTTCTTCCCGCCGACGTGTACACATCCGGTTACCGTGTCGTGGGAAAAGTAATGGTTTCCACAAATGGCATGATGGGTATCATGAACGATATCAACAAGTCACACATGGAGATCCATGACGCGCGTCTTGCCCGCATCCACATGCCGACCAAACTGGTGGACCACTTCGAAGTTGTCCGTTTGATCAAGTCACAGGTGTTTGCAGTCTGCGCGTCACGCCGGGAAGATCTGGGACCCACAGGGATCCAGCGCGGGGGCTACAGCAATCTTGTGGACCTGCCTGTTCGCCTTGCCACGCACATCTATGAACTCGAGGGCAAACTTCAAGTCTCCGGGCGTTTTGACTTCGCAGTGATGATTGGGGACAAAGCCCGCAACTTCATCCCCATGTATGAGGCCGTGCTGACAGCAATTTTGCTCCCAAGCCTGAAAGTGGAGAGTCCTGCCATTCTGTTCAACCGCGAAAAAGTGGACCTCATGGCACTTCTGAGTCAACGCGCAAAAGAAGACAAATAGCACAAAATGCTTGACCCCTGACCGGTGCGATGATAAAATCCGCCCGCTTTGATGTGGGAGGCTTCGTGCCACCGCACATCACATCGCTGACATGAGTCAGCGATGCAAACTGCCCCCATCGTCTAGTGGACTAGGACGCAGCCCTTTCAAGGCTACGACCGGGGTTCGAATCCCCGTGGGGGCACCTACATGTTCCGCGGTGAAAAATTTCTAATGGTTGAATGGAGCAAATAAAACCATGATAGATATCACCCGAACAAGAAATAAACCCCACGATAATACAATGCCCGATCTCGCAGAGTTTATGACCACTGATCAAGCCGCGAAAGCTTTAGGCTTTACGGTCGAATCTGTCAGAAACTTGGTCTATAAGAACAAGCTGGAAAGTATGAGATTCGGGCGATCAATTCTCATTCCGAAAAAAGCAGTCAAGGATTATCTTGATAAAACCAAGGGAATGGGCAAAAACGATCCCAGGCGAGGAGCAAGATAGAAAGCGTTTGTCACTTGACAAGCGCTTTTATTAGTTGTAAACTGATGGCGTCATTCCATCGGTACAGCAGCACCCACTAGGTGCTTATTTTTTACGCTTTACTGATGGCGTTATTCCACCAGCACATTAATAATCGAATAACCGCCGCCGTGTACCGCGTGAATTAAAGCGCGGAGAGTGGCAGAGCGAAAAAAAACGAATCAATCAGGAGGTGAAAAACAAGTGAAAGTTAAACAAGGACCGCCGACCAAGAAAGCATTAGGTGAAAACTTGGGCGGCGGCTTGGCACGAGGTGACTATCTCATGACCAATTGAATTTTACACGAGGTGATTATGAAAAACAATAACCAGCGTCTTTTTGATTTCTGCATGTGGCTATTTACTGGGATGGTGATCTTGATTCTCTTGACCAGCTGCAGCCCGCTTGCCATGTACCAGCAGCCAGGGACCG
>JANMSY010000683.1:0-2133 GCA_031389865.1 Anaerolineales bacterium
GGGCTTGGCTCTGGCGTCGGCGTGTCTGTGGGGAGCGGGGTCTGGGTGGGCTCGGCCGTGTTCGTCGGTACAGGCGTTGCCGAAGCAGCCGGACTCAACCCGGGGAGCGCACACGCATTGAGCAATAACAACATGGATAAAGTAAGAACCAGAAAACGTTTCATGTTCACTCCTCCTGGATTGAATTTGTTTTCCCGTGAGCATCCCTCCCTAAGTAGGCCCGCCCCAAGAAAAACCTGTTTCCATCTTACTGCTTTTCAAACGGAAATACAATCACCAATTGCCCCGTCCTTGTTACATAATCTTAAGGGCATGAGTTCGGGATCAACCCCACTCTCTCGTGATCTTGATTGGGGGCAAAAAAGCTTTTGTCCTCCAGCAGTGGCAGGTTCGACTCGAAGTAACGATTCAACACGACCCGAAAACTGTTGACTGGAGAAATAGCGGGATACAAATCCCGCGCCGCGCCATCGCCGGGCAGGTAATACGCATTCAGAATAGGCATTCGCACTGCGGGATCATTCGTCAGGTCTGGAGGCGGACCGTGATCGCCGTGAATGATGATGATCGGCGGCGTATCGGATTCGCTGAGAATCGTATCCACAATTTGCAGGATTTCGCGATTGATGTATATGATCTGACTGATGTAGGCCTGGCTGATCTCCTCATACGACGCGGTGTTGACATTGATCTCCAGCCACTCGCCATCCGCGCCAAAGGAATACGGCGGGTGCGGAATGACGAAATGCGCAAAGACAAAATAGCTGCCTTCGCGTGCAGGCAATTCTTTCAGCGTCTCGATCATCGAAAGGACGCGCATCCTGCGCGCGTTGCTATAGGGCGTGGTCTGTGAATTCAACCGGTCATAGTCCGTCCACACGCGGAGCATGGTCGTATCGAGGAAGAGGGTTTCGAATTCGGTGAGCGTTGTGAACGTCCGGCCATAATCGGTGTAGATATCGGCATCCGTCCATTCGGTCATGCTCCAGCCAGTGGGGAAAGCGACGATGTTAAATCCTAATGATTCAAACGTGATGCGGACAGCGCCATGCTTCAACAATGACATCCGTTCCGCGTCATTCGTCGCGCCAAGGGAATCGAGATAATCATAATTTAATGAAGAGGGCAGTGAATACAAGGTATGAGCGTAATTGCTCTGACTGCACTCCGCCACGTAGAATCCGCGTGCGCGTAGGGCGTCAATGAATTCACTGTTATCGAAGCCAAACTCCTTTTGCAAAATATCCTGCCGCCCGTAAGCATCAAGGATAATGTAATATACATCGGGTTTGTTCGCGCTCGCTTCACTGCCCGCGACCACATCCGCTTTTCTGGAGGCCGAATCAGAAATGGATTGCTGTATGAGGTTTGCCGTGATCGTGAACACTGGATATATTAATAAAAATATTGAAAACAGATTCAGCGGATACGTATACGAATCGGCACTTTTGACAGCCCGCACGACCCCAATGACGATTAATGATCCCACCACAACACACAGCGGCAAGAGAACGCGATGGCGGAACAATCCAATGCCAAACACCTCTGTGCCTTCAAAGGCGGAATAAATTTGTCCATAGGAAAAGAACAGGAACAGGAGGATAACTGCGATCAACGCCGCGCGAGGAGCATTGTGTATGCTGAGATGGATCAGTCCATATACAATGAAAGCAAGCAACACCGAAAACAAAAGCGGGCGCCAAACTTCGCCGATAAAAATCTCGCGAATGTTGTAGGCAGTTAATGAAAGGATTGGAAATAACGCAAACAGAATGGGGTAAATGGGATGTTTTTTCAGCATATCGAATGTGCAGGCTGTTCACTCTTTCAACAAAAAATCGCCGTCATGGAGCAAGCCAGCGAATATTGCTTCGATTGCCATTGACTTTTCAGGCGCCAACTCCTCCAATTCAAACGACTTCAACCTCGTCTGTGTCGTGCGGACGGACGGCTCAAGGAACTCCTCAAACGGCAGCGATGTTCTAAACAACTGGTAATACAAGAACCTGCGCGCATTGCGTTTGAACTCAAGTGGGACGTCAATCGAATCAGAAGCTAAAAATTCTTTCATCTTTCTTCTTACTCCTTCAATCGTCTGCGGGAAAAATACCGTCGGATATTGCGTAAATCTTG
>JANMSY010000688.1:0-3609 GCA_031389865.1 Anaerolineales bacterium
GCCCATATGCTCTAGCCCATCAAGGGCAGCCTTCCCTTGTTCAACTGGTATGCTGCCATTATTCTTTGGCGGTCGGGTCACGCAACGTATTGCGACCCCTTCAGTCTTCTTTCCTCGAAAAACAGCCTCATAAGCAGCAACTCGCTGCTCGGTAACAAAACCCGAGAAAATGGCGATTCCCTTTTTTGCTCGCTCGATATCCGCAATGCATACTTGCTCAAAATCATTTTGATTGAAAAGTCCGGTTTTCTCAGCATCCGGCGACAAATTAAACGGTCTTCCAAGACGACGTAAGTCTTCAGCGATGGGATACATTGCTAATACATCACGGACATCGACCACCTTTCCGCGATTCTGCATCTTCGATAAAATATCGCGAAGTATCGCATAGCCAGGTAGTTTCTGGTCGAGGTACGCAAGGTTGGCGAAGACGATAAGATGGCCTTTTGCTCGGCTTACGGCAACATTGAAAAGCATTGCTCCAGAATCATCAACGTGGTCGGCATCAAGGAATATACCAGCACGTAGCTCACCGTGGCTATCGGGGATGTCCATAATCATTACATGTTTTTCATCGCCTTGGTAACGATGCACCGTGCCTGTATCGACCATGGTTTTCAAGCCAGATCCATCAAGAATGCGTTGCAGAACTTTAGATTGGGCGGCATATGGTGTGCAGACACCTACTCGATACTCGGTATCTCCATTACTCTTTGTCTCTATCAGGTAATGGCAGGATTCCAAAAAGAGGCACAAATTTCTTACAGCCAAGGCATTCATAAGGTTGTAGCGAGAATTAAACGGATCGCGGTTAACAAAGGGCCAGATAGGCGATGTGTCAACGATTGTGAGAGGTCCGTCGAATGGTTGCGGAGGACAGGTACCAGACGTGGCTTTACCAGTAGCTGTATGTAATTCACCCTTGTACATGCGCGACGAGATTAAACGGCATATCTGGTCGTCCATTCGGTATTGCTCTTTGAGCATTACAAGCCGCTTTTTATGCTGTTCCTTCATCGTTGCAATTTTTGTCGAGCGGAATACATCCCCGCCAATCGCTTCAAAAATTGCCTTTTGTTCTGTCTGGATAATTGGTGCTAATTGTCTAAAATCACCTGAGATAACGACTTTCTCTTTTGCCAGACCTGCTGCGTTGAACAGAGCTGGTAACATTACCATGGAGGCTTCGTCAACAATCACCACATCAAATGAGCTGAAAAGTTGTGAGCTAAGGTATGCTTTGGTAACCGTAGCGCCAATGATACGAGCCCGATCCATAATGGATTTTCTGATGTCCTCTAGCTGTTTGTTGATGTCGGATATTTCCGCGATTAGGGGGCTTTTTTGCACCTCTGCCTGTTCAAGTTGGCGTTCAACCTGTTTCCGATCAACACTTCCAACAGCCTGCTTAGCTTGATGCACTGCAGTATCAATTTCGCTCACTCGTTCCTTGAGGTCGCGGAGTTTCTGTTCTGACAAAATAACTTGGTTTTCTATCGGCTTGAGTTCGCTACTTGCCCGTTGTATGTCTTTCTCGATGGCATCAAGCGAACGTAAAAATACACGTTTTATGGTGCCTGCCAGCTGAACTTTCTGCTTTTCTGTTTGTAAGGTTTCAAGCTGTTGCTCTATAGCCCGCTTCCGCTCGGCAACGGCATTACGGTCACCCTGGGCTTTTTGAAAGGTGGCTGCAACTCGTTCTCTGTCAGCAATAAGGCCGTCTAAGACGGAAAAAGATTTCATAATCTCTGTTGCGTGAGCCACAGAAACGTTAATCCGCTCTAGTTGCACCTCCAGTTCCTCTTTACGCGTAAGGAGCGCCCGTGATTTTCTCTCGACAATTCCGTCAATAGTGATGTGCTCTGCCCAGCGAACCTGAAGCTGCGAATGAGCAATTTGTCCAACTCGAATGATCTGGCCCTCTGCTATTGCAGGATGCAGTTTGCCGAATCGTTCGCAGATTTTTAGGAGTACCTGGTCAACTGCTTGATTTGTGTTGGAACAGAGGAGGATGCGCTTAGTTCCCTCAATGAGGGCGAGGCACAAGGCGCTAAGGGTCTCTGTCTTGCCGGTTCCAGGTGGCCCCCATAGATAAAATACTTCGTTGGAAAGAATCTTCGCTATAGCTTCTTTCTGATAAACATTGAGGCCGTGTACATAATTTTCTGAGACGAAAGCAGGTGCAAGTTCATCGCCGATATTGAAAATTACCGACTCAGCGAGTTTGGCATTGAATGTTGGGGCCTCACCTTTCGCAATTTTTTCCAGACGATTACGTAGAGCTTCCAGCATGGCAGTATTGTCAATTCGCACAATACAGGCGGCAATCCGCGGGCCAAAGTCGTCCTGAAGTGAGATCACGATCTGGTTCCCCAAAAATGCCACTATGCGACCTTCAGACTGAGCACCTCCAACTACAGCGATAACTGCGGCACCCTCGAACAGTTCGGCATCTTCGTTGTAAGGAAACTGGTATCCGTTTTCTTTGCCGTCCAGCTGAATCCGCACACCGTTCTCAAGCACGACTTGTTTGAAAGCAGTTTTTTTGCGGCGCATCTCAGCGACAAGCGCCTTGAGCCCAGCTTCATATCGTTCTACTAACGGAGCATCTTTCCTGATTTCCAGTTTGACCTCGTCCTTAAGGTCAAACTGCCGCTTGCTCGGTACTCCATCCAGCTTGCCAGGCTTCCGCATTTTTCCCATGCGTGGTTCGCGTGGAGCCTCTTCCTTTGTCTTCTTGTTTGCCGTCTCTGCTTTAGCGGTGACCGGCCCAACGGTCTTTTTCGCCTCGGCTTGCGGCTTCTTTTCATCACCAAACAAGCATTGCTGTTCAGGCTTCGAAGGGTGCGATTGGTGGTACCCGTGCTTTTGCTGGGCATTCTTTGGAGGAGGCTCTGTTTTTGTTCTGCCTGTGCTAGTGGTAAGCTCTTTGATCCTGCTTTCAACCTTTGAGCGCAATGTCTTCATTTTCGGAGTTGAGCGATACTGCAATTCAGCAATGACCTGTTTGAGCATGTCAAGGTCATTTTGATTATCACCAAAAATCTGACTTATCTGATCCCCGGTGGAATTAAAATACGGTCTCCTTGGCATATTACTGGTTACCTGATTTGTGAATTTTCATTTACCCAACGTTTAATATACTGCAGCGGCTTTTTGGGGAGCCTAACCTTAATTTGACCCTGCTGGTTTTTTTGGGAATACTTTTTTCTCCATTCTCAACTGCTTCTTTTCCGCGCTTCACAGTTCTGGGGAACGGAAGTCATATTGCAGAAATTTCGTAAATTCTTTTTATAGTAGCCCAACAATCCTGCGGTGGCAATGAAATATTGGTTAGGAATTGCCCTGCAGCTTTTTGGGGCTATAACCCTGTTATACTGCAGCAGTATAACAGGAGGATTTGTTATCAAAAGGTCAAGAAAAAAGCATTTAATAGGTTAGGAACACGCCTCTTCGTGAGTCATTTTGGGTAATATCGACTGTTATGCTGCATGGGCGCGAAGTCAGAAATAAATGAAATGTTCTTGATATATTATATGATAACAAGGTGTTGAGCTGTGCAGGATTGGGGGACATCTTACCCCTTCGTCACGAAACTGCCAGTATACT
>JANMSY010000034.1:0-2925 GCA_031389865.1 Anaerolineales bacterium
GGCACTGTGATACCAGATATGGGCGGCACAGAAGTTCCTTTTTCCACGCCTGGATCGCCGACTCTCCTCCCAACACTTCCAGCGGGACTTGGTCCCACTGAACTGAAATATCGAGTGCTGGATGAATTTCCCGATTTTTTCTTTTGTGACCCTGATTTCTATCCGATTGCTCGTGAAGATGAAATGGTATTGGCGCGACAGCGTTTTCCAGAGCTGCAAGCCAACCAGGAGGAATTTGAGGCTATCTTAAATCATAACGGGCTACGCGGACGGACAACCTTCACTGACGGACAAAGATTGCTTATCTATCGCGACCATAAAAAAGTAAACGCCATATACTTCGATCTCATTGGAGATAAATATCAGTTCCAGATACAAACCGGCTCTGAAGGGGGACAAGGCGCGATCATCACGGCTACCGTTGACGGCGATGGATCCATTGATATTTTGCAGCGAGATCAGGGATTCCCAGCGTGTCCCATTTGCCTGGCGGAAGGGACTCATATTGACACACCGCGCGGCCCTGCCGCTGTGGAAAATTTGTCCATTGGCGATCAGGTGTGGACGATGAACGAAGCGGGTGAGCGTGTGTCTGCAACAGTCTTAAAAATTGGAAGTGTCAGAGTCCCCGCGGCCCATCAAATGATCCATGTCATACTGAGTGATGGACGTGAGCTATGGGCCTCTGCTGGTCATCCCACTGGGGATGGGCGGACCTTGGGCGATCTCAACCCGGATGACATCTTGGATGGCGCGCGGATAACCTATCTTGAGCGAGTGCCTTACAGTGGGACTGCCACTTTTGACCTGCTTCCATCGGGAACTACAGGTTTCTACTGGGCGGATGGAATTTTGATGGGAAGCACGTTCCCTACGGAAAAGTAAATTCAAAAACAAAAAACTGACGGCACCTATTGCCGTCAGTTTTTCTTTCCGATCAACTATGTGTCACTTCCTGGCAGGCAACCACAGGTCACCCAATCGAGGAAGGATGAAGTAATCGAGGCCCAGGTATCCTGCAATTTTCCAGGCAAGCACAAGCATGACAGCCAGACCAAAGAATACACCGTTGACACTCGCTGAACCCGCCATGATGAAGTTCCAGTTCAGGAAGCCGCCAAAAAAGGCAGTGAAACCGACAAATATACCTACGATCAGTGCGATGCCGATCAATAGTTCGCTGATGACAACGACTTTTGCGAACCAGGTATACACCTGCGCATCCAGCATGGTCTGAAGAAATTCGCGGTACCAGGCATAAGCGATGGGGGGACGTCCTTCTGCGGGGACCTGGATCGCGCCCATCCAGAAGCCTTTGAGGGCATCACCGGTCTGCATCCAGGCGGGGTTTTGCAGTTTGGGAAGGCCGGATTTAATCCACTGAAAGCCTAACCATACTCGTACAGCCAGCCAGAGAACGGAGAAGCGTTTGTCGTTGAACAACAGAGTGATGAATGATGGGGTTTCAAGCGTTTGACCCTTGCGGGTGAGCACATAAGCAGACATTTCTAATTTTTCCTTTCGGGAGAATATGTAGTAGATAAACCTATGTCCCTAATTTACACCTTTCGGGTCTAAATTATCAGTGATATAAATCATAATAATGGCAGCGTTTGTCCAATTTGTTGTATGACAGTTGTCATTTATCTAAAGAAATTTGAGCTGCTTTTAGTAGGATTTGCCTTGAAGACTCCCCTTTGCTATAATAATCCTGCCTCACTTTTCTCATATGGGTATTCAAAAGGAGAACCTAAATGCAATCCTTTGTTTTCAATGATGCTATTCGGTTCAGGCTGGCAACGCAACAGGAGGACACAGCAGCCAAAGTGCAGGTGTTTTTCGGCGTATTCCTCGGCGTAATCCTGCGCTGGATATTAGTGGATGTGATTAAGAATCAGGCATCCTGGAATTTTGCTGTGGTCATTGCACGGATTGTTGTTGCCCTCGTCGTAACAATCTTCGTTTTTTCCGGGTACTGGCAGAAGGTGAAGGATCAGTCTGCTGGGATGCGCTTCCTCAATGCGCTGGTTTACGGTGTTTCCATAGACGCGCTGATCGGCCCGTGGACGTACTAGGAGGAGAATATGAATTCATTCAGCTTCAATGACGCGGTCAATTTCCGACTGGTAACCCAACAGGAGGATACAGCAGCCAAAGTGCAGGTGTTCATCGGTGTTTTCCTCGGCGTAATCCTGCGCTGGATGTACAGCATTGCGGTGGATGTGATCCGGAATCAGGCTCCCTGGTGTTTTGGAACATGGACGTCAATCCTCATCCGCCTCGCGCTTGCACTGGGAGTGACGTTCTTTGTTTTTTCCGGGTACTGGCAAAAAATGAAAGACCAGCCTGTAAGCATGCGCTTTTGGAATGCCATGGCGTACGGCATCACCATGGATGTAATCGTGAGTTCGTGGCTGCCTGCCGCAACGTGCTAGGATCAGAAAACTACTGAAAGGTTAAATGAAAAGAGAGAAGGCTTTCATGCCTTCTCTCTTTACGATTATTGGAATTTATTCGCTCTTATCATTGCTTTTTGTTTCAGAGCTTTTGGTTTCAGAACTCTTTGTTTCCTTTGTTTCCGTGCTCTTGCTTTCAGACTTGCTCTCAGACTTGCTCTCACGCGCTACATCACCTGATGGAGATCGATGATCAGTTGCGTAGAATCCTGAACCTTTGAAGATGATCCGGGTGGGAGTGATCACTTTCTTCAATGATTTTTTACGGCACTCCGGGCAGGTCTTTAATGGCGCGTCGGTGAATGATTGATGGCGCTCGAACTGTACACCACACGATTCGCAGCGGTATGTATAAACGGGCATTTCTTACTCCTTAATAGCGGCACTCATTATAGCGCGGCCGGAAAAGTGTGACAAGGCGAATAGTCTAAGAGATCTGTTAACAGATAAGCAATATTTTATAGCGGAT
>JANMSY010000095.1:0-5576 GCA_031389865.1 Anaerolineales bacterium
GTGATTTACTGAATTTAGTTTCTGGTGCAAAAGCCTTGCGAAGGTTGCTCTTAAGGTGCTTCGGCGCTTGCTGAAAACCTTCGCAAGGCTGATCTTGAGAGTTTTGCACCAAGAACTAACTACTATTTTCCACCCTTTGAATTTACAGCGACGTACATGAATAAAGGAGAAACAAAATGACACAAATTCTCTATGGTGAAAGACTGGGCCGTCAGGGCAAATTACGCCTGGGATGCTCCGCCGCAATTTTCGATGAAAACAGGCGAGTTCTTCTCACAAAGCGCGCAGATAACGGTCAATGGTGTTTGCCCGGCGGAGCGGTTGAGCCGGGCGAGTCGGTGGCTGAGGCGTGCGAAAGGGAAGTTTTCGAGGAGACAGGCCTGAGGGTGCGCGTGAAGCGGCTGGTCGGCGTGTACAGCCATCCCGATCAGCTAAGCGTCTACAAGGATGGGAATAAGGCCCATATCGTGGCGCTCCACTTTGAAGCAGAAGTGGTAGGCGGCGAGCTGGGCCTGAGTAATGAAACCACTGATTTTAGTTATTTTACGTTGGATGACACCGAAGGGATGGAAATGCTTGGACGGCACAGGGAACGGGTGCAGGATACGCTCAAAAACCATGTGGATTCAGTAATAAAATAGCAGCCGGTTTCGTACCATACAGTAACTGCATATGTTCAACGCCATCGAGCCAAATCAAGTCATTTTATTGCTTATTCTGACAGGGTCGGTACTCCTTCTCTTCACTGAATGGATCCGAATCGATCTAACGGCAATCCTGATCATCCTGATGCTCAGCCTGAGCGGTGTGCTGGCGCCTGAGGATGCTCTTTCAGGATTCAGCAGTGAACCCGCCATCCTGCTGGCGACGGTTTTCGTGTTGAATGGGGCACTCTATCACACGGGTCTCTCGGAACGGCTTGGAAACTTAATAAAACGCCTGGCAGGGAAAAGCCTGGAACGGGCCATCGCGGTGGTCATGCCGTCTGTGGCGTTACTCTCTGCGTTCACCCACCACGTCACTATTACGGGGCTGATGCTGCCTCCCATGTTGAAGCTTTCGCGCGAAAGTGACATTCCCGCGTCCAAACTGCTGATGCCGCTGTCCTTTGCGGCGTCACTCGGCACAGCCATCACCATCATTGGCGCACCGGCATTCCTGATCGCGGATGGGCTGCTGAGACAGGCAGGTGAACGCGGCCTGGGGATCTTTTCGATTGCGCCCATCGGATTGATGCTGTCGCTGGCAGGAACGATCTTCTTCCTGCTGCTGGGCCGGTTCCTGCTCCCCTCTCATCACAGCACCGATGAATCCGTGGATCACTTTCGCCTGGAGGGATATTTCACCGAACTGGTTCTCCTGCCGGATTCACCGATGATCGGCAAAAGTATCCGGGAGATCGAGGAGGAACAGCAGACTGAGTTCAAAGTCTCGGCCTGGTACCGTAGCGACCGACCACGCAACCGTCCCTATGGAAGCAAGAAGACGCAGGCGGGTGATGTTCTCGTGATCCGCGTAAACTCGGATAAACTCGCCACCATCGAACAGGAACGCGGCATCGCCATCCGACCCCTGGAGAAATATAAAGAGACATTTTTACCGGGCCAGGATAATGAGAACAACAGGGAGGCACTCTCCGCCCGCCTTGTGCAATCTGTTGTGGCTCCACGGTCCGAGTTTATTGGCAAGACCATCGGACGGGTAAACTTCCTTGAACGCTATAACGTGATCATCGTCGGCGTGTGGAGAAGCAAAGGCTGGCTGAAAACGGAGTTGTCGCGCGTCAGACTTCGGGAAGGTGATGTGCTGGTGATGACAGGCGATGATGCCTCCTTCAAGCGAATTTCGGAAGACCAATCCTTCCTGATGCTCGTGCCATTCAAAGGAGAACCCAAGCCGCTTCACAAGGCGCGGCTGGCGGGGGCCATCATGGTCATCTCCACGTTAATCGCGGCACTGAATGTGGTCCCTGTGGAGATCGCCCTGCTGGCAGGCGCGGTCGTGATGATCCTGAGCGGATGCATTTCCATGTCACAGGCGTATCAATCCATAGACACACGTATATTTGTATTTATCGCCGGTGCCATTCCACTGGGCCTCGCCATGCAAAAGACGGGTACGGCCGATCTGCTGGCAGGCTGGCTGACCGGACTTGTAGTCAATTGGGATCTGCATTGGATCCTGCTGGCGCTCTTTATGGTCACGGGAATTGCCACACAGATCATGTCTGACGCGGCCACGACGGCCCTATTTGCCCCGATCGCCCTGGCGCTGGCACGAGGACTGGGTCTTGCACCGGAGCCGTTTGTAGTCACGGTTGCGATGGCGGCCGTCACATCTTTTTTTACGCCGATCGGTCATCATGGAAATTTGTTGATCTATGGCCCGGGTGGATATCAATTTTCAGACTTCCTGCGTGTGGGCATCCCATTGACGCTGATCGTTGCAGTGATCGTTACGATCATGGCACCCATGATCTGGCCGGTATAGAGCGAAGATATCCTCCTTTGCGAGGCGTTTCTGTTTGTCAGCGTCCATCTTGTGGGACCGGCCAAAGCGGTAGTCACGTTGCCATCAGAATACACTTCCCGGGAGGGATGTAATCCAGTCACCATCTCCGTACAATCCAATACGAACACTGGAATGCAAAATCAAGTATCCACCACCAACGTGGGTACTTGATTTGTTTACAAGTCATCTCAAAAATGGCATGTCACTCTGAGGGAGCGTTCGTCGCGACCGAAGAGTCTCGTACTTTCAGCATTAGTGACCCTTCGCGGAGTTTATCCTGAGCCGTGCCGAAGGGCTTAGGATGACATTTTTGAGACAAGTTCTATAAAAATAGATGTTCAGGAGATCTAATCGTGCGGCGCCATTTGTCCACAGTTTGTATAGCACTGCTTCTGGCTGCATGTAACAACTCAATAAGCATCCCTGCAACGGTACTGCCAACAACGACGGTTGCGACCCCTGCTGCCTCCACGTCAACGCCTGTGTCAGGCATCTATGAGCAGGGGATTCATCTTTTTGAGTATGATGCCGAAGCCCTTCTACTCATCACAGAAATATATGCCCGAGAAAAAGATGGATACACGCTCCACGATATACACTACCCCAGCCCAAAAACGGGAGACGTACCCGCCTTCCTTCTTGTGCCCAATGGCTCAGGCCCATTTGCGGGCATCCTCCTCATGCATGGATCCTCTGGTTCGCGTGACTCTCTTCTTCCCCTGGCTCAGGATCTTGTCCTTACCGGGGCGGTCGTATTAACCATCAGTGCTCCAACGGCACGACAAGAAAATAGGGAATGGATCACGTTTACTCCACAAGACCGTGAGGACCAGATCCAGTTGATGGTGGATCTACGGCGCGGGGTGGATTTACTGACCCAGCATGAAAAGGTTGACTCCTCCCGAATTGGCTATATTGGCTACAGCTATGGCGCGGCCATGGGTGGCTTGCTGGCGGGCATCGAACCCCGCATCAAAGCTTATGGTCTCATGGTGGGAGATGGCGGACTCGTAAACCACTTCACACACGAAGGCAAGCCTGTTGGCGGTTTTGAGCGCATCGAACCCTCAGCACGTGAGGAGTGGTCAAAAGCCATGCAGCCCATTGAGCCCATCCATTTTGTGGGTCATGCTTCGTCATCTACTCTCTTCTTCCAAAATGCACGCTATGACAATTTGGTTTCAAAGGCAGATGCCCTGGCCTACCAGGCTGCCGGCAGCGAGCCCAAGAAGGTGGAGTGGTATGACTCAGGTCATGGGCTTCCATCACAGGCATATCTCGATATGGTGGACTGGCTTGCAGAACAGATCGGGATTGACCCGGCGAAATTCAGGCTGTCCACTTAATGAGTAGTGCCTGCGGACTTTCACATTGGATACCTAATCGGAATGCTTTGTCAAATCTGGCAAACTTACTGATGTTTGAAAAATTAATTTCCGTTTTTTATGTCTTTGCGACGAGCCTCAAACGGCGAGGGCGCTTTTCCCGACAAAGCAATCCCAAGGCTCAATGTAGCCGCAAATTTGATTGAAAACAGGAGATTGCTTCGCAAAGTGCGTTCGCAACGACATAGACCTGGTGGAAGTTATTAATTCAATATTCAGCAGGTCTGGATTTGGCAACCCAGACAGGCGCCGACGCCTAGACTTTCCTCCACCATACGCCTGTGCATTCAGGCAGGATGATGCTCTGCTTCTCGCGCACCCGATCAGCCATGTCAGCGCCGAAGAAGAATCCAGACAAATCGGCTGCTTCGTCCACCGACTCGAACTGATAGTCGGTACGGAGCCATTTATTCTCGAAGCCGTTATCGTCCAGCCATTGGTACGTGGAGCGGACGTGTTCCAGGCGAATGGGTTCTTCATTTCCTGTGCCCAGTGACTCAAAGAGAATGATCGCGCCATCCCTGCGCAATACGCGTTGCATTTCAGTCAGCCATTGGTCAAGCTCATCTCGTCCATTTTGCTGGTTCCAGACCGCCAGATAGCTTATGCTCCAGCCAGAAACGACGAGGTCAGCCGAACGATCTTCAACAGGCAGTTGACGATGGTCTGCCACATCTACATGCCAGTTGGACAATCCACTGGCAAGAAGCCTATCGCGGCAGACGCGCAGCATTTCGGCTGAGGAGTCAAACGCACGAATGGATTTCACCCGCGTCGCAAGCAGGAGCATAAGCCGACCCGTGCCTGCACCGAGGTCAAGGACATCGAGTCCATCCACGTTGATAATGTCATCCATCGCCCGCGGGATATTCCCCTCATAATCTTCGCGCGCGATTAATGCCTGGTATCGGTCACCTTCCGATTGATAAATCTTTTTTTGCGGGTCAGACATACATTCTCCAAAACAGTTCTAAAGGATGTAAGAAACAGATTTACATTGTGATAGATTATAAGATATTCAATGACATACGCTCCCCGTGCCGTCCCCGGCGCCGGGATGGCGGCTCGAGCAAATCGGAGGCACGGCATGGAAAATCTCCCCGAAAATCAGTTTGACTTCTGGCTCGGCGAATGGAATCTTGTCTGGGGCGAAGATGGAAAAGGAACGAATCGCATCGGGCGAATCCTCGATGGAAAGATCATCCAGGAAAATTTCAGCGCGCCTGATCTGCAGGGCATGAGCGTTTCCTCTTATGATGCCGGGAGAAATTGCTGGTGCCAGACGTGGGTGGATAACAACGGCACATATCTTGATTTCACCGGCACGTTCCATGAGGGAAGAATGATCCTGACCCGGGATGCGATTATCAGGGCAGAAGCCTGCAAACAGAGAATGGTCTGGTACAACATTCAACAAGACGAGTTTGACTGGAATTGGGAACGCTCAGATGATGGCGGCGAGACCTGGCGGATACTCTGGCAAATCAAGTACACGAGAAAGTAAATATGCCATTGCGAGCCAGCACTCCGTGGCCATTGCAGTGACATGACGTTTATATAATGCCCACGGTCACAAATTGCGCTTTCCCACCTTTGAAAAAGCGCAATTTGTGACCGCCCTGGGTATAATTGGCGAATGCCCAACCTATCCCCCTCCGCACAAAAAATTAAGGACCAGCT
>JANMSY010000117.1:0-14190 GCA_031389865.1 Anaerolineales bacterium
AACTTGATTTTACGGAACCAACAGTGTAGATGGAAGCGCCCTTTTGCTTGTCTCCACGTAGGCACTTTGGCTTACCGTTAAACTTTATGGAAAAGACCTGGCAAGCCAATCTACCGGGTTCACCTGCACGCCGCCCACCCACACCTCCCAGTGCAGATGAGGACCAGTCGTACGGCCTGTATCTCCGCCCAAGCCGATCAATTGTCCTGTTTGAACCGCGTAACCAGGCTGGACAAGGATCTCAGATAGATGATCATAAGCCGTGTAAACGCCCCAGCCATGATCAATGACAACAACTCCACCGCGAACAATCAATGTATCGGTGTAGACGACTTTCCCAGGCGCCGCAGCATACAACTCAGTCCCGACCCTGCCACAGAAATCCAAACCGCTATGGAAGGAATTGTAAGTACCGCTGTTATAAGAACGGCGGTTTCCAAAGAGGGAAGTCCAACACTCTTTGAAATCCGCCGGAACAGGGCTGGCAAATAGGCCATTCCACATCTTCTCTGATGTGACAGGCACGCCGAGTGAAGCCCACAATTCGCTTTCAGGTTCTGTGACGGCTGGATCCAATGTTGCAGGATCCACCTCAAGACTCGGATCGTATGGGAAGTTAGCATCCTGGATGAGAACGTTTTGTGAAAAGGCAAAGCGTTCGCCGTTGGGCAGTTCACCCTCCAGCGTTAGAGGATAAAGACCAGGCGGCATCATAGCGTGGATGCCTTGTAGAGCCACATAACCGTAATCCAGCGAAAAAAAGTTCAAGTTAAGCTCAGCTAGTGACCCGCGCATCGTAATGCCCGGAGGTGCATAGACCTTGATAACGGTCGTCCCGCCCTGGATCATGAGTAGAGGATCTACCTCGACCTTTGTAATTGCTTCCAGCAAACCGGTGGGCGCGTTCCCCTGAGAGTCGCCAGCAACGCGGAGCACATCCGTGGTCAACCTTGCCCATGTTCCCGGCAGATTGTTCTCCAGAGCCAGCGACCACGGATCTTTATCGCGCAATACAGCCAATTCCAGCAAAGTCTGGCCCGGGGCTAGATCCGCGCTCGCTGAAAAAGACGAACTTTGATTTTCTGTCACAGGAACGATCAGCGTCGCGCCGGCATATAACTCGGCCGGGCTGACGAAACGATTCAACCGCGCGAAAGTTGATTCTGAAAATCCATACCGGCGGCTCAAGCTGCGAAGAGTTTCACCATAAGCGACATTAATCGTATCGAGTTGCCCGTTTACACTACTCAATCCGGGGATGACGAGGCGCGCGCCGCTCACCACTTGTCCCGGGTCGCTGATGTTATTCGCTTGCTGTAAGTCATCAACAGTTATCCCGAATCGCGCTGCGATCTCCCAAAGCGAATTGCCTTCTTGGACGATATAGTATGGTTCGTTCTGGCCTTCATCTTGGGCCGTGGCAGGCGAATAGAGAGCCAGAGAAAGAATGACCGCGAGTGAAATGAGAATTAATCTCGAAACGTTCATTGGGATTCGTTTTACAAATCTTGATAATCAACAATTCTGAACAGGTCATTGTGAGCGCGCAGGAGGGGAATCAAACGATGTAGCCGCTGACACTGTACAGCAACCAGCACACGACGTTCACGATCTCGTTGGACAGCGCGGACGATATTCTCGGCCAACGCTCTATTTTGTCTTTCCCAGGCCGCGCGCTCCTCTGCACTCCAAAGTGATTCGGTCAGCCAGCAAATCGTATGGCAGAATGCACCGAACCATGGTCCATTGACAGTTCGCGCGTCGTCAGCCTGAATCTGACCCCAACGCAGAAGCCGATCAAAGGTCAGTACAAAGCTGCGTCTCCAGCCAGAGTCTGGCGTGAAGTCGGCATACCGCTCCAAGGTCGGCGCGACCGGTATCAGGACGATGTCCGTCGAAGCGATCACAGGTGCCAAAGCCTCACGCACTTCAACTGCAGCCCGCGAAAAATCCTCCCGCTCCCAATCTTCCATAGTGATTTCGGCGCACAGTAAGTCGGGCGAAACGTCGGCGATGATCTTCTGCAAGCAGTCAAGGTCATAGCTGATTGGCTGTCTGTGAAGATCAGACATCGTTCCGATGATTGCAAGATGGGTTCTAAGAGAAGCGTTCATTTTCAAAAGGATAATGCCGAGTTCAAGCGATGTAAAGCGCAAACCTGCTCAAGGGAACCAAGTAAAACTACCTGATTTTGACAGCGATCAACATGGCTTCCGTGCGCGAGTGCACACTCAGCCTTAGATAAATACTTGCCAAGTGGCCTTCCACAGTACGGACGCTGAGATATAGCCGTGACGCAATCGCCTTGTTGCTCATCCCTTGCCCGACCAGATCGAGGATTTCGCGTTCGCGGTCGGTCAGCGACTCAATGACTGACTTCTGAATTTCTTTGACAGACGATTTTGCCTGGCGCTTTTGTAGAATTGCTACTGCCAGCGCCGGGCTGAGATACTGTTCGCCACCCGCGACCTGTCGAACAGCGATACCGAGCGCAGCTGGCGATTCATCTCTGGAGATGATGCCGGCTATCGTTTTAGTAAGTGACTCAAATCCCTCGTCTTCAGTTAAAAGTAAAATAACTGTATCGGACGTGACAGATGGCAGTTCATCGGCACCGGTGAGTCTCTCCCAAACCAAGACTTGAGGAGGGGGAATCTGATCGACCGGGACAACGCGTAGGCCAGGCAATCTGGTGATCAATGCTGCTAGTCCGGCTCGATCCAGTTCACGACCGCCACCAACGGAGACAGTGATTTCGCGATGCATCATATTTCAAGTGTACAACGGAATTATAGAATCTCATTCGCTTCGCCGATTTTCGGAGCGGTAACTTCCCACTCAAAACGACGACGGATGTGTACTTGCAAGACCGAGCTTCCGCTAGGACCAGCGGTGAGCGGATACGGCGTTGGCTTGCATGAGCATTCTCCAGATCACGATTTTGATGTTCTACGGTGTGACTGTGGCTTTCCAGACTTGCACAACGTTGACGGGATTCACATAAGACTCGCCATAATTGGCAGCAAAGGGCGAGGCAACTGCATCCTGGCACACCTGGGGAGCGCGCAGCCAGGGGTGATGATCCACACCTGAAAGAATCAATGCCTTCCAGTTCTGCCGCCCATTTGCCAGGATCATCGCACCAGCAAGTGGAGCGGTATCATCTTGATCACCGTGAATACACAGGACAGGAAGATCGCTGAGCGCGTCAGCATCCCTCTTTGCATCGTAATTGCAGATGACTTCCCAAAATGATGAAGTGAATGAGCGCCACGAGTGTTTGGCAATGTCAACGGCCACCTCGCGCGGCAGATCACGGCGAATGTAAGGCACGAGCCAGCCAAAGAAACGACGGGTAATGATACAGATGAGAGCAGCCAGCGCCATATTCGAGAAGAACCAGCCAAACGGAACAGGTTGACTGCTGAAGAAACGACGGGCATCTTTCGCGCTACCAAAGAAGGGAATGCTTAGTAGCACAAGCCTGGTGACCTGTTCGGGATGACGCGCGGCGTAGGCAATGGAAAGTAGTGATCCCATTGAATGGCCGACCAATACAAATTGCTTTTCGTTCTTCAAAGTCTGGTAAAGCGCGTCCACATGGCAATCAACTGTATAACGGGACCAGGGTCTGGGAGAATCGCCGAAGCCGAGCGGGTCCACTAGCAGAATGCGATAATTCTTTTCCAGGCCGCCCAGGCGTCCCTGCCAGTAGCGGGTTGTGCCGCTCAGTCCGGGGATGAAGACCAGCGTTGGACTATCTCTGCCTGTTTTGATCATGTGAAGTAAAGTCGAGTTTTTTTGCATGTTTGGGTCTACAGCATTCTTATTGAATTTCCCGCCATTGTCAAAAATATATTCAAGAAACTAATTGACATGACTTGGGTGAACACACCGCGGCGGGCTTCGTAATAATATAAACTGAATGATATGGCACGAAACTTCTATACACCAGCGCCGATTAGCCAATTTCTGCATGGGCAAAATGGCGCGTGAACGATCCTGCTCATTTGCTCAGCAGTGGGATTAATCCGAAGTCACCACTACAGCGCAGATGCTAAGCAACGATTGGATCAGCGTTTATTTTGGATTGTTTCGATAGCTCAGGATTTGTCGCATGATCCCCCTCGTATTGTCGCAGTGGATGCAAATGTGGGGAAAGCTATCGCAGCACAGGCAAGGGCTCGAAACATCGTAAAGCTGGCCAATTCGTAGCGGCCCATTCAGACCAGGATCAGAATAGCGCGCCAGCCAGGGTTCAAAGATCAGGTCCTCTCTGCTTCTAAAGGCATATTGTTGTCCGGAAACCATAAGGCTTCCTTCTTTCAAGGTGCGATAAGCCGTGGGATGAGGGCTCAGGTAACCAAAGCTATCCACGGAAGTGATAAAGCCTTTCCGCAGCAGCTGCCGGATCTCAAGCTTGCACTCCAACTCTTCTGGCGTCCAACAACCATCCAGCATGACATAAGTTTGGATATCTTCTTTTAATTGGTTGATAAGGTTGCGGTGCATATAAAGATCTCGGGCAAAAGGGTCCGTAAATAGCCAGGGATCAGATAGACTGGGCTCGGGACTAGTAGGGGTGGTATCGGCTGGAAAATGGTCATGTTTCCCATTTAACGTTGACTTTAGGATGATATCCATAGAAAAGAACCTCCACATGGACTATGTATGACATGACACCATGTTTCCATGTGCTGGTGTCATTTGCCGAGCAGAATGCCTAGGAGTGGAATCAGTCCCCCGCCTGCCAGCGTGGATACAACGACGCGCAGGTTGAAGCGGCGATGTGCATCCGGCAGTAAGTCACTCGCGCCCACATAGAGAAAGACGCCAGCGGCAAAACCGATCAGCCATTCGAAGCCTGCTGATGGAACGAAACCTGCCAGTAAAACCCCCAGCGGTGCGAAACCAGCATCCACTGCCAGTGCCCCCCAAATCCTAAGACGGCTGTAGCCTGCCTCCTGCATAATAACCGTAGTTGTCAGTCCACGCGGGACTTCGTGGGCAAATACGGCCAGGGCGATCAGCAGTCCCAGCGCGGGTGTAGCGCGGAAGCCGATTGCAATTGCCACCCCATCAATCAAACTCTCAATGGCAATGCCGATGAGAGCCGACCAACCGATGGTATGAGCTTCACATTCGGTTTCGCCGCAGGAATGCAGCATTACCAGTTTTTCCAGCAGGTAAACAATAAAGAAGCCCGCCAACAAAGCTACGGCATTATGACTTTGCATCTCTGGGATCAGATCGAACAGCGCGATAGCAACCATCGCGCCACCGGCGAACGCGACCATGTAGCGTTGTTCGACGAGACGGAGGCGGGTGTACATGGGCAACGCGCCGCTAGTCAGTGTGGCAACCGAGGTAACCAGTGCATAGAGAAATGGAATCATGTGTGAAAGGTGAGAGGAATTGCGAGCGCGAGTGTTCTGCCTGGCCTGCCGGGGTTCTTCCAGTTTGGCACTGTCATGTTTTAGAACATAGGCCGCAGGTGAGGAACTGCGGCCTATGGAAAGGGGTGGCGGGCGAAAACCGCCACGTTGTAATGTTCCAGTCTCTATGCGGATACACTCCGCTGGTGTCAGGGCAGCCGTACTGGCTAATCTCTGTATTTGGGTGAGACCGGAGTATTAGACGGGTTGTTGCTCTAATGATGTTCGCTGACCGGCTTCATGGTCGGTGCGGCTTTGGGCCCCTCGCGGCTGATGAAGTAGTTGTAGATTAGGACAAAGAGCACAGCCGTCAGGAAGCCGCCGACGAAGATCTCCACCAGGCCGAGGAAGAACGTGCCCCAACTGATAAAGGTGAAGCCTGGCAGCAGAAGCTCATAGAGATTCTGCATCACCCACCAGTTCGGGAACAGCAGACCGGCCAAGACATCAAGGATGAAGACCACGGCCGAGAAGACCGCCAGGGTCCATGCAATGGGCCAGAAATGTAACGTCTTCATGGTAAGTTCTCCTTTCAATTCAAACTGACAAGATCGTCACAGCTGACGAGTTGACGAATGAGTTCTCGGACCTGAAAGGAATGGACGCCGGAACAGGGGTGGGATCGCTCAACCACCTGCCGTCGAGGGTGCGGAAGCGGTACTGATATTCATGGCCCGGTTCCAGTTCGAGCATCAGTGACCATGTCCCATCATCTGCACATTGCATGCGATAAACGCTCTCGTTCCACTCATCGAACTTACCTACCAAATACAGGCAGCCGCAGCCTTCAATCGCAGGCATCATGAACATCACCCGCACCTTGCCATGCTTTCTTTCGGTGATCTTATGTACCGTGACCATAGGCTCTCCTTTTCATCTATCTGATCTGACGCTGCTGATCATGTGGTGTCACGTTGCTATCATTAGTGTAAGTTATTTAATCTCGGGCTTCAAGCGTTAATCGGCGTATTTAGGATATAGGCATAATCGCGCATGCTCTCATTAAATAAAAACACGGTGGTCCATCATTTGCGGATCACCGTGTTTTTCTGACCTCATTCTGGTTGATTTCTGATCAGCGACCTCAAGAAGATGAGGATATGGAAGAGAGATTAATGTCCGGCATGACCGCCATGCTCCGCTCCACCTTCATAGGCACCCTCTGGCTCGCGATAAAGCAATAACTGTACAGCAGCGATGAGCAGAACACCGGGCCACAGGATCGCGGCGAACCTCGCTCCGTTAACAATCTCAACCAGGTTCAGCAATCCGGCGACAATGAGCGTGATACCCAAAGCCCGATGCTACCGCCTCCGACGTGCTGTGCTGCGCGTGGAAGAGGAATAACCAGCCAGTCAGGATAATCGCTGTGGGCCAGACATAATTGAGCGCCGGTGTGCGAGAGCTCAGGAGTTCCGTCACGCCAGCTATTGCGACTGCGGCAGCGATGATCGTATGCTGACGCTGTTGAGCATCGCGCCAGATCAATCCCCATTCAGACATTGGATGGAGTGGATAGAGCAGGAATAACAGTACTATGCCAGCGATGAGAACTAATATGGGCCATGCTAAAGAAACCCCGGTGAACACGCCAAGATTTCCCAGCAGGGCGAGCGGGCCTACGACGGCAAACAGAGCGCCTTCAACGATATGACCCAGGTTCGAAAGTTGGCGCATTTCCTCGGGCGCATGCGATAGAAAGGAATGTTGTTTCACTTTTTTTCTCCTCAGTTAGGCCCACCCCCTTTCGTGTACTTGTCGAAGAACGCAATCGTGCGCTGCATTGCCAGGTCAAACCCCTGTGAGATATTGTGATCGCTGTTGGGATATGTATATATTTCGACGGCCTTGCCTGCCTGGTTGATCGCGTCGTACAGCGCCTGCGACCAGTTCAATGGTACTTCCTGATCCGCTTCCCCATGATGCAACTGGACCGGTCCCGACAAGGAGCCGAGATAGGAAGTAGCTGACAGCGAAGCCCAGAATTCGGGATTTTCCTCAGGCGTGCCATATTGCTCTGTTAACTCACGTGGCGCGCTTGGGACAGCGTGCAATCCCCGCGACCCTCCCCATATGCCCAACTGTTCGGCAGGCGGAGCCACGGTGCCGGCCCAGATGACGCCCGCCGTAATGTCCTGGCTGACGACCATGGCGCGCAGCGTAATCTCTCCGCCTAGCGAGTGGCCCCACATGCCGATCCGATACGCATCGGCGTCAGGATATTTCTTGAGCGAGCCAACCGCGTTCAGCACGTCAATCGTATAGCCCGGCGCAAAATGCCCGCTCGGCGTCCCTTCTGAGTTGCCGTGCCCGCGATAATCCGATTTGAATGTGATGTACCCGGCCCGCGCCGGCGCGTCTTGGTAGGCGACATAGCGCTCGGTTGTACGATATTGTTCGGGTTGAATGTAACCGTGATTGAGCAGGATCACGGGCCAGCCCGTTGCCGGTTTATCGCCATCCGGCACAGTCATGAGCGCGTAAATTTTCAGACCGTCGGATTGGTACGAGACGATGTAGCGTTGATAGTTGCTGCCCGGCGCGAGTATCTCTTCAACGGTAATGTCACTGCCGGGATAGTCCCAGGCGCGCATCGCTTCAATCGCGAGGGGATGGAGCGGCGTGGGCGTAGGTACAGTAGTCTGCCCATCCGCCACGTTAGCAACGAGTGTGGCTGTTGGTATGATCACTTCCCCCGCCGCAGGGAGCGAGGGATTCTGAGCTGCCAACGTTGCCAATGCCGGGGTCTGCGTGCTTGGGGACGCGGCGCACGCAGCCATGAGGGCGATCAGAGCCAGGCAGACTGCATAAATTAGAATGCGTTTGGAGTCGAACATATTACCTCTTTCCATTTTGACGATGTCGCATGAGATTCCTCCCGGTAGCGTCTTCGCTGACGGGAGAGAAAAGGGACCTGGTCAAGCTACTCTTGCTCGCTCGTGTGACATCGACGATAGATGATTTGGATTAGATGCTATGCGATGAAACTCGAGTTTAGACTAACCCAACTGCCCTCAGCGCGGGCGTTATGCTTTCGTCCGGATACCTGCCAGTTTCGTGTTCTTTAGCATCAAAGCATTGACTGCTACAAGCAGAGATGAACCAGACATGGAGATGGCCGCAGTTGGGGGCAGTTGAGTTTGGTCAGGGTAATGGTTTTGATGGGTCAGGCGCAAAGAACTTTACCATCCCCACTTTTCTTCGCCAGCGCGGCTTTTCTAATTTTCATTTAAGGAAAATAGCGCATGAGCTTAAAGTTAAAACGCGACAACCTGCTTTCAGCGGGTTGTCGGTGAATCCATGATTTATTTCGTTGAAAAGCATCGCAGCTATTCGAGGCTTGAAATCACCCTTTCCAGCTTTGTCTTCGCTTCGCCCGCAACTGCTTTCACAGCCGGTTCTTCTTGTAAGACACCAAGCATTTGCAGCGGGTCGACGGCAGTGACGACAATTCCATCGTCCGCCTCCTGCACAGTGACATTGCACGGCAGAAGCAAGCCCACATCTGGATTGGCCAAGAGCGCGCGGTGGGCCAGCGTTGGGTTGCACGCGCCGAGGATCACATAGCGGCGGAAGTCAACATTGATTTTCTCTTTCAGTGTGGTTTTTACATCAATCTGTGTCAGCACGCCAAAGCCTTCTGTCTTGAGCGCGTCGGTGGTTTTTTGAATAGCCTGCTCGAAAGAAGTTTTGAGTGTGGTGCGAATACCAATATCGGTTGCCATAATATTATCTCCTCATATTCAACTACTTAGGCGCTTACAAGTGAAATCCTTGTTTTTTGTGAAAGAATTTTGCGCTAACCACGGAGATACAGAGTCACGGAGTTTTTTTAATTCTCATTCTCAGTGTCTCCGTGTCTTTATTATCCCCTTCAGGGGGCAGTGGTTCAAACCTTGTTTGGCTTCGGCTTGAAAGCGTGGTGTTTGGCTCAATGATGCGTTTAGCCATTGGCATATACACTCGCGAATAAGTCTGCTATTGTTCGAGATATCTATTCTGGTGTGGCTTTGATGCCCTCCAGCTTTGTGTTCTTCAGCATCAATGCGTTGACCGCCACGAGCAGAGACGAACCAGACATGGAGAGGGCTGCAATCTCCGGACGCAGGATCAACCCAAAGGCTGGATAGAATAAACCGGCCGCGATGGGGAAAGCAATAGTATTGTAGCCCGCGGCCCACCACAGGTTCTGGTGCATCTTTCGCAGAGTCGCACGGCTCAATGTGATCGCGCCGATCACATCGAACGGATCAGACTTCATCAGCACGATGTCGGCGGTTTCCATCGCCACGTCGGTACCCGCGCCGATGGCGATGCCCACGTCGGCTTGCGCCAAAGCGGGCGCGTCGTTGATGCCGTCACCGACCATCGCAACCAGCTTGCCTTGCGATTGTAATTCCTTCACTTTGTCAGCCTTTTGCCCTGGCAGGACTTCTGCAAAGACTGTTGTGATCCCCAACTCACCCGCGATGCGTTCCGCGGTGGCACGATTGTCGCCGGTCAGCATGGCGACCTGCACGCCCATGGCCGTCAATTTTTCAACGGCTTGCTTGGCATTCGGTCGCACCGCGTCTGCAATCGCGATCATGCCTACGAACTTGCCGTCCGCCGCGGCATACACGACTGTGCGTCCTGCGCCTTCCAGCACGTCACCGCGCTCTTTATAGTCATCCATGGCAATATTGTTGTCGCGCATGAGTTTGCGATTACCAACGAGCAGGGTCTTGCCAGCCACTTTCGCTTTCATGCCATGACCGGGGATGGCATCGAAGCCAGTGGCATCTTCGAGTTTTTGGTTTTGCGCTTTGGCTTTATCCACAATGGCCTGCGCCAACGGATGCTCGGACGATTGTTCGGCGGACGCAACCAGGCGCAAGAGCTCATCCTCTGTCAGCGGATTACCCGCTGCCACAACCTCAACAACCTGTGGCTTGCCCTCTGTGAGCGTGCCGGTCTTGTCGAAGATGATGGCTTGCAGTTTCGCGGCCTGTTCGAGCGCGGTAGCATTCTTGTACAGGATGCCGTTTTGCGCGCCGAGACCGGTGCCAACCATCACCGCGGTTGGCGTGGCGAGGCCGAGTGCATCCGGGCAGGCAATAACGACAACCGTGATTGCCAACGTCAACGCCCACACAGTGGGACTCATATCCTCTGGGACATACGCGCCGCCAAAGAAATACCAGCCGAAGAAGGTCGCCACCCCAAAAATGACGGCGGCGGCCACGAGCCACTGCGCGGCGCGGTCGGCAAGGCGCTGTGAGGGCGCCTTCGAGTTTTGCGCCATTTGTACCAGTTTGACGATCTGCGCCAGCGCAGTATCTGCGCCCACTTTTGTCGCGCGGAATCTAAATGTGCCAGTTTTGTTGATGGTTGCGCCTGCAACTGCGGACCCAACTTCTTTCCTGACTGGCAAACTCTCACCCGTCAACATGGACTCGTCCACGCTCGACCCGCCTTCGATGACCACCCCATCTACCGGGATCTTGTCGCCAGGGCGGATGAGAACGATGTCGTCCAGCAACACGTCTGATGTTGAGATTTCGATCGGTTCGCCGTTCCGAATCACAGTGGCTTTCGGAGGCGCGAGATTCATGAGAGCCTGGATTGCCTGTGACGCGCCCGAACGGGCGCGCATTTCCATCCAGTGGCCAAAGAGCACGAAGGCCAGGAGAAGCACGGCGGCTTCGTAAAAGACTTCTGCTTCAAAGAAAAAGGTCGCCGCTACACTGAAGATGTAACCGGCCAGCACCGAAAGTGTGACCAGCACGGCCATATTGAGCACGCGATTCTGAAGTCCGCGCCACGCGCCGATGTAGAATATCCAGCCACCGTATAGAATGGCGGGCGTTGCGAGAAGGAATGACAAGATTTCGTTGGACAACCCAAAGGGGAGCGGCAGTTGAATCTTGAAGACATCAGTGAACAGTGGCGAGTAGAGGAAAACGGGGATGGCAAGCAGGAACGTGACATAGAAGCGGTTACGCATGTCGCGTACCATGTCCTCCATGCTCATGCCCCCACCGTGACCCATTTCATGAGCCATCCCCTCCATCTCACCTGCGGCCACACCTGCACTCCCTGGCAGCGCCCGCCCGGGCAGGCGTGCCGCAGGTGCAAGTGTACTGTGTCCAGCATGTTCATCCGCTTTGGCGGTGGGCATCGGCATTGCATGACCGGCGTGTTCGCCCGCACCTGCACCGGATGCAGCTGCCGGTGTATCATATCCCGCGTGTTCGTCTGGTTTGGTGGCAGGCATAACGTGTCCCGAGTGTGCCAAGCTTGCGGCAGGCGGGTCGCCCGGCTTGACGATATTCACCGGCGCGGCTTCACCCGCGCATTGATAGCCACAATCGGCCACGCACTGTTTGATCTCCGCCAGACTCACCGAGTCATCGTGGTGGACGGTGGCTGTGCCGGTCATAAAGTTCGTTTCCACTTTGTGGATGCCGGGATGCTGGCACATCCTCTTTTCGACGCCGGCGGGCGCGAGCGGCGTTTCAATTCCTGCGAGATGGATTACTGTGTTTTTCATCGGGTATCACTCCTTTCAAATTTCATCTGAGACTCACGTGTGCGCCGGCATCTGCCGTACTTGCTTTTGCCGTTCTACAAATGTTTGCACCGTGAATGCCTCCACGATATCTTCCTTACTGATCAGGCCAAGATAATTCGCACCATCGTAAACGGCAGCGATACGCGTGCCCCGTTCTGCCAAGGTCCGACGGGTCTCGTCAAGTGATTTACTTGCTTCGATTTTCAAGAACTCGCGAATCATGATTTCGGTTACAAGCGTATCATCACTGTGAGTGGCAAGGGCTCTCAGCACATCATCGCGGGTGACGATGCCGATGAGCTTGCTGCCTTGCAGTACGGCGAAGTCCGGTTGATAACTGGTCAGGATGTAATCCACTGCCCGGCTCACGCGATCGCCCACCATAAGCGCCAGAGCATGCTTGTTGTATGCATCACCTACTCGCAGCGTGTTCAACACGGTTTTAGCTTCCACTGCCGCCGTTTCCTGCCCGGCTCCAAAAAAGATAAACACGGCAACCAACGCAAGCAGGAACTGGCTATTGAGCACTGCGTAGACGCCAAGGATGATGGCGATGAACTGGCCAGTGACGCTGGCAAGGCGTGTAGCTCGGCGATAGCCAATGAACATGGCCATCAGCGCTCGGAAGACACGTCCCCCATCAAGCGGGAAGGCCGGGATAAGGTTGAAAAGTGCGAGGCTGACATTGGCCATAAGTAGCCATGACAGTAAAGTAGTGAGCGATGGTGTATTGCTCATTTCGCCAGGCAGCATGCCATGACCCGTGAGCATTTGCGGCGCGGCAGAGAATCCCAGCGCTGCGAGAAGCAGAATCGCGATGACGCCGTTCACTAGTGGTCCGGCAACCGCGATGAGTAGTTCGTGCAATGGCTTCTCGGGGTTCTTGGTGATTTCTGCGATGCCTCCCAGTGGGAGAAGTACAATCTGTCGCACTGGGATACCAAAGACTTTAGCTACCAGGCTGTGACCCAGTTCGTGCAAAGTCACGCACACAAACAGTAGCGCCATCAGCGCGACCCCAAAGACCGCACCACTTAGCGTGCCCGTCATGCTTCCCCACTGATAAGCTCCAAGAAACAAAATAAGGAAGAACGTCCCATGGATGCGGATTGGAATACCAGCAACGTCAAGGACGCGAAATGACCAGTTCATAATAATAGGCTCCGTTTACATAACAATAAGATGCACTCATTATCTTACACGGTGTAAGGCAGCGGCGCAACTCTTTGCGAATATATCCCATTCACCCAGTCTATAAATCCGCCTGACTGAATGACACATTTTGTTTTCAACATTGGCGGGCGAAAGGACCGACTCATTCGCTTGAATTTTAACTACTGTGTTTTTCAGAGTATCTCTTTTCCAGATAGAGCAAAATCCTTATCGTCCTTTACTGCCGGCACCGGCAAAAAATTATGAACTGCTCTACGGTTTGATTTCCTGTAAAAAAATCTTCGCGATGGCCGAAAGTCAGGCTGAGCAAGATCTACAGGAATCTCGATGAGCAGAAAATCTTTGTAGTTCCGAACAGGCCGCATAATTTGCGTTTTTTCTTGTTCGCATCTTTGCAAATGGACGCTGGTAATTATCATCAACCTGCTCATAATACTTGATAAGATAGATTCTTGGCGTTGGTGCAGAATGGCGCCTGCGCCAAGAAAGCCGATGCCGGTCACGATCTGCGCTGCAATGCGCGCCGGATCGCCTGTACCACCAAATCCGTGGATGGAGACAACGGCGAATAGCGCCGCGCCGAGGCTGACCATGCCATGCGTCCGCACACCGGCTGGCTTGCCGGCGCGCTCGCGTTCATAACCAACGAGCGCGCCGAGCACAACCGCGATGAGCAGGCACAGGAACATCTGCACATCGAGTTCGAGCGGAATCGGATTCATGCCCATTCTCGCTAGTGCTCATGCAAGGTGAGGTTGCAGCAGTTGTTACTTACACCAACTCGCGTTCGCGCGCCAAGAAATCGCGCACCACACCCATGGCCTTGTCCGTCTTGGCAATGGATTTCAAACCGTCTTTCTCGATTCCGGTCAATGCCCGAATGGCGTCAATCGTTTCAGGTACGACAATAGCTTGATTGTAGACCTGGTAGTTGTAAAAGAGTTCATTGCCCTTCACGGTCAGGCTGTCTTCCCACAGACCCACTTCCCACATATCACCACGGGGACGACCTAGGTCAGCCATCATCTC
>JANMSY010000151.1:0-6438 GCA_031389865.1 Anaerolineales bacterium
GCTCAGGTTTGAGGATACCTTTCTCGATGGCTTCCTGCACCCAGGTGTGATCCACGGTGATCTGCTGGATGCGTCCGGCGCGCATGAGATAGATGCGCGAGTCGCCCACATACGCAGTATAAATTTTATCGCCAATGATCCATGCGATCGCGCAGGTTGCCCCCATGCCTTTCAGGCTCTCATTCGAAGCAGAGTGCGCAGCGATCGCGTCGCTCGCCTCGGTCACTGCATCTACGATGCTCTGGCGTATATCGCTTCCATCGCTCTCTGCCACCACCTGCATGATGTGATTGACTGCCAGCTCTGCGGCCACTTCACCGGCGCGGTGTCCCCCGATTCCATCGGCAAGCACAGCAAACAGGACGGGAACCCGGTGGGCCTCGTCCAGCTCAAACGATGCCACAGCATAACGGTCTTCATTATTCTTGCCCGTCATGCCTGCATGGGTCTGTGCTTCGACATTCAGGTGAGCGCGTGATGTGCGGATCATAAAATGGATCTATTTCTTCGTAACGATTTTCGGTTCGGACGCAGCCGGGGGCTGGCTCAGGTCAAAGCGGTAGACCAACTGACCAAAGTGGATCCGGTCTCCATGCGCCAGGCGCTGTCCTTCGCGCGTGATGGGTTCATAATTGACCCAGGTGCCGGCAACAGAACCATGATCGTAGATGATGAAGCCTCCATCCTCCGTTTGTTTGATTCGTGCATGAAGCGGTGAAATGGAAAGGTCGTCGAGCACGCGTTTCGATTGTACTGGGTCTGTGCCGAAAGTCATATCCTTTTCAGCCAGTGGGATGGGCAGTGTGCTGGCCGGCTCCCCGCCACTCGTCAGGCGGATAAGTTGGGCTGGCGATTCGGGCGCGCGCGGCGGCCTGGGTTGCAGCATGGCGATCATCCTGCGCGGCTGCGTCTTCGACTTTTTGGTGGCAGAGGCGGATGGTTCGGTGGTTGCGAGGACAGGCTGGGTCAACGGATCTTCAAAGCGCTGACGTGCCTGCTTCCGCCTTCTGAGCAGTACGATGTTCGTGCGCCCTCTCAATAAAATGACAAGCAGCACAAGACCTGTCAACCCGATCGCGCCGAGCACGATATACGAACTGTAACGCGCAAATAGAGCCTGGATGCCTCGCGGAGGCTGAGTGACAGTCATTGTGATGGGGATGACGCTGCTCGATTTAGTGAGGCCAAGCACGTCCTCTACTTCGGCAACGATCTCATGCTGCCCGCTGGCATCATACCCACTGATGTCCCACACAAAATTTTCAAAGGGTTCCGATGTGTTCTCTTCGACCATCTCACCATCCACGTACAGCGTGGTACGCTTCAATTCGCGCGGATGTCCGTCAGGGAATTCAACGATGATCTCAAGAAGTTGTTGCACGGGGGTTAATTCATCCGCATAGGGATCATCCGCGGGCGGCTGGCGCGTGATCTGCAGTGGCGGGGAGAGGAAGATTGGGTTGGGCGGCTCGATCTCCACGCTGAAGGGTTTATCCAACGCGGAGATCTGTCCATCCCTGGTTTCAACATGGAGTCCAAGTGTATGCTCGCCGCTGGTGTTAAGGGAGGATGTGTACGTCATGGAATAGATATGACGCAGGGGTGCAAAATAGAGATTGGAATCCGGAAATGTTTCCGTCCCTGAAAAAGCAAAAAATGACCCGTTGGTCTGTTGTGCCAGCATTCTGAACGCATTGGCACTGGCAGAGTTGAACTGTGTATCCGCGTCCACGAACCAGACGAAGACGCGGACCTTTGAATCGATTGCACTCTGGATGAGGGGAGCCATGGTATTGTCGATGCCCGGGTCATCCATGTGTGGCGTGACGAACAGGATGGCGCGTTTCATTCCCGATTGCAGCGCGGGTGCGTTGACAGTATCCAGGGCAATGGACAGCGATTGCAGGTTGGGAGTCGTTGTGCGGAAATCAGGCTTAAAGGAATTCAGACTCACGAACCAGTCTTGCGCGGTGGCGTGACTGATGAGGGAGCCTGACAAGGAAACAAGACTCAGGTCATCTTCTGACTCAGCTGGCTGTGCATTTGCCCACGCGCCGAGAGCCTCCACCACGCGGGTGAACCGCGCCACACCGCTTGCATCGCGTACAGCCAACGGGGGCCCGGGATTGATGGCAACCACGATCTGGACCGGTACGTCAGACTCTACAAGTTCATCTGCGGTGCGCGGCTGGCCGTCTTCAGATATGGTGACCGCGGAGGGTTTCAATCCCGCCATGAATTCGCCGCTCGCGTTGTATACATCCACCAGCGCGTTGACACTGGGGAATCCCTGTGTGTCTATCGCGGCGATCTCCGCGTAGGCCGCGGTCTGGGCGCGCACAGAGGATTGGGCAGCGGTAAACAGGCTCAGGCTTAGAAGGAACGAAAGCGTCCTACGCATCAAAGGCGGAAATTATCGTTCTGTCACTGTCGTTGGGGGACGGCGGGGTTCCGGGTGTCATAATATCGTTAACATCGGGTTTGCGCGTCAACCGCATGTATGTCAGAGTCCATACAGATTCGGTGTAGGCCACCAGGATCCCGTTAATAAGCATGGAGATCGGGATATACAGGCAGAGCAGAGCGCCCGCCACGATCATGGGTGTCCAGTTTTGGGCATTTCCCACCACAAAAGCGATTGTGGCAGGAATGACCACGACAAGCACGGGAAGGGCGATGATAAAACCCGCCACCAGACCAATCACCGTCAGGATGATCGCCATGACAATGATGGGGCCAAGGTTATTGCGAAAAATGTCCCAGCCGCGGCTGATGGATGGCAATACGCCGGCATCCTCCAGCACAATGGCGTTCTGTGCCTGACGTACGATCATGTTGATGACAAAACCCACAGGAATAAGGAGGCACATACATCCAATGAATAAGGGCACCAGAGCTAAAAGGCCGCCAAGTGCCGCCGTGTTGCTGCCCCCCTGGCTAAGGGCAATACCAAATGCCAGTCCGCCTGCAACCAGCACCGCGATCAAAACCAGGAATGGAAGACCCATGATCAGAGACAAACCGAACATGCGCCAGAAATAAGGCGTACTTTCGCTGAAGAGCTGACCGAAGATCAGATTGTCAGTGACTCTTTCCGCCCGCCAGGTGCCGCGGATCAAACCAATCTTGCCGATCGTCCCCAGGAAAATTGCCAGGATCCAGAAAATACAAATGATGGCAACTGTGATGGCAATGAAGGCTGTCATGTTTTCAGAAATGGTTTCAAGTAGCCGTTGGAGCTGCGGAGGCAAATTGGGTGTCCCACCAAACCCGCCATCGCCGCCTTCCCGCCAGCTGCTATTCGAATTGAAGTTTGACCCGCTGCGAGTGCAGCTTGCCAGAATGCCGAATATCCACAATACTTTGTGTTTCCAGATGATCTGCCATGCCCGGGAAAGGACTTCCCCAAAGTTGAAATTCATGTTGACTCCTATGATGTCTTATCGCGGAATACGCGAGTTGGTGTTTCCAAAATGCTCCACTACTACGTACGTTTCCATCTGGCAAAAGGTTCTACATCATTCCCATTCAATCGTTGCGGGCGGCTTGCTCGTAATATCATACACCACGCGATTAATCCCGTCCACCTCGTTCACAATGCGGTTGGAAACCCTCGCCAGCAGGTCGTGGGGCAGGCGCGCCCAGTCGGCGGTCATAAAATCCTCTGTCGTCACGGCCCGGATCGCGGCTGCCTCCTGATATGTGCGCTGGTCGCCCATTACGCCGACTGAGCGCACGGGAAGCAGTACCACAAACGCCTGCGACGTCTCTGCCCCTTTCCCCAAAAAGCCAGCCCTGGATAACTCTTCGATCAGGATGGCATCCGCCGCCCGCAAACGGGATACGCGCTCAGGCGTCACCTCCCCGAGACAGCGCACGGTCAAACCAGGACCCGGGAACGGCTGCCGCCAAACAAGCGCTTCCGGCAGCCCAAGCGCTTCCCCAACCGCGCGGACTTCGTCCTTGAACAAATATCGTAATGGCTCCACAAGCTCGAACTCCATGTCCTCAGGCAGCCCACCTACATTGTGATGGGTCTTGATCCTCTCCGCCTGGCTGCGGTCTGGGGCGGACGATTCCACCACATCGGGATAGATCGTACCCTGCACCAGGAATCTGGGCTGACCCAGCTGCTTTGCCTGCTGCTCGAACACGCGGATGAATTTTTCCCCAACGATCCTTCTCTTTTGCTCCGGTTCGGTAACTCCTGCCAGCGCAGACAAAAACTCATCGCTTGCGTCCACTGTGATCAGTTCGGAATGCAGGCTATTGCGAAACGCCGCAGCGACCTGTTCCCCTTCATCTTTACGCAGCAGGCCGGTATCCACGAACACCGCCACCAGTTGATCGCCGATCGCTTCATGGACAATCGCCGCCGCGACCGAGGAATCGACTCCGCCGGAAACTGCCGCCAGTACGCGTTCCGTTCCCACCTGATTACGGATGCGTTCGACCGCGTCCTCGATAATGGATTTGGGAGTCCAGTTCGGCTTGACTCCGCAAATATCCACGACAAAATGCCTGAGCAGTTTTTCGCCATGAGGTGTGTGGTGCACTTCGGGATGGAATTGCACTCCGAAGTATTTGCGCTTCATATCGCCCATCGCCGCGAGCGGGCTGTTGCCACTGCGCGCCAGCGTGATGAATCCTTCAGGCAGGCGCGTGATGCGGTCACCGTGCGACATCCACACTTTGGAGAGCGCGTCGAGCATCGTACCGGGGATGGCGGGTTCGATGGTGGCATATCCATACTCGCGCTGTGCAGATGGGTCCACCTGCCCGCCCAGCGCGTGAGTCAGTGCCTGCATACCATAGCAGATCCCAAGGATGGGTAAACCTGTCTTAAAGATGAATTCCTGAATATGCGGTGCACCCTCTTCATAAACGGATCTGGGTCCGCCCGAGAGGATGAATCCCTTGGGCGCGATGGCAAGGATCTTCTCGATCGGCGCGTCCCAGGGGAACAGCTCGCAATAGACCTGTGCCTCACGCACACGCCGCGCAATGATCTGTGCGTACTGGGAACCAAAATCGAGGATGGCAATGGAGTCCATAAATGAGTCCTATGTCAAAAGTTGAAAGTCAAAGGTCAGGTCTCGAGATTAGACATTCAACCTTTGACTTTCAACATCTGAAACCAAATGAAAATGCAATTGCGGAAAATCCTGATGGTCCCCGCCGTTGACGATCAGGCGATAGGCGGAGAGATGGAATTCATCTACAAGTTTTTGCACAGTGGAATATAGATCAACAAGAAAAGCACAGTCGTTTGGATTAAATTCTTTCAGTGAAGTGACGGCCTTTTTTGGAACAAGCATTACATGAAATGGATAGGATGGCTTTGGATGATAAAACGCCATCAACGTCTCTGTCTCGTGCCATCGTTTTACGGGAATGGCAAAGCTCATGTACTTAAAGATCCAACCGATCGATCGTCTGACCCACGGATGCCATAACCATTTCTGCACTTCAACGTTCCAACTTTACAACCTTCAAGCGTTTAGGATGGCTGCCCAAACACAATCTTGTCGTCTTCCATGGCGGTGATGCATGCCAGCGAATGGATCGGCACGTCCAGGGGCTTCAAGGCTTCGCGTCCACCTTCGAAGAGCTTCTCGATCAACGCGCCGATGCCAACGATCCTTGACCCCGAGGCTTCGGCGAGCCGCGCCAGACCCAAAATTGTCTGTCCGCTGGCGAGGAAGTCGTCAATGATCAGCACCCTCTCATTGTTTGCCAGATATTCAGGTGAGACGATCAACTCCACCATGCGTCCCTTTGTGTGGGAGGGAGCCAGCGTCAGATAGACCTGGTCGGGCATGGTGATCGGCTTATGCTTGCGGGCGTATACCACCGGCAAACCAAGATGGATGGCGGTCGTCAGGGCTGGGGCAATGCCTGAGATTTCAGCGGTCAGTATCTTTGTTGCCTGAACCGGCGCAAAGAGCCGCGCGAACTCACGTCCGCAGATATCCATCAAAAGAGGGTCAACTTGATGATTCACGAAACTATCCACCTTTAAAATTCCCCCACCGAGAATCCTGCCGTCGCGTAGGATGCGTTCCTCGAGTTCCTTCATGGGCACCTCCATGACCAGACGAATTTGTGTGATTCTACCATGCGGCTCCTTTCCTGTTTTCGCTCTCCAAAAGGCTCTCTTGGAATCGCCGTGATGCTCGGCTGGATTGACAAATCCAGCCGCCAGATTCGGGGCAAATGCCAGTGTATTTCCTGCATGTACGGGATTTGGCAATCCCTCGTTAGCAGAATCGCGGCAACTCCCACTGAGCCCCCCAAAATGGGCCAAGGCTGGGATGGGGCTGTGTTAGAATCTTTCTCCGTGACCGAGAAGCCCATCTTAATACTTGCATCCAACTCACCGCGTCGCCGCCAACTGCTTGCCCTTGCGGGTTTGTCTTTTGTCGTTTCGGCCGCAGA
>JANMSY010000222.1:0-1776 GCA_031389865.1 Anaerolineales bacterium
TGCGTTCAAGGCAGTCATGGATGGCAGGCAGGTTGCCATCCTGGTGCCAACAACCGTTCTGGCGCAGCAGCACTATGAAACATTCATGCAGAGGCTCACAGCATTTCCAGTGAAAGTGGAGATGCTTTCACGCTTCAGGACGCCGCGCGAACAAACGTCGATCATCCATGGGCTTGCAATCGGCGAAATCGACATCGTGATCGGCACGCACCGCCTGATCTCATCCGATGTACAGTTCAAGGAACTTGGCCTGGTGATCATTGATGAAGAGCAGCGTTTCGGTGTGACACACAAGGAACATCTTAATAAACTTCGCACCGAAGTGGATGTGCTCACGCTCACAGCAACACCGATCCCGCGTACGTTGTATATGGCGCTGACCGGCGTGCGCGATATTTCAAATCTCAACACCCCGCCTGAGGAACGCCTGCCCATCGTTACGCATGTGGGGCCGTATTCCCCAAAGCTGGTCCGTCAGGCCATCCTGCGAGAACTCGAACGCGGCGGGCAGATCTTCTTTGTGCATAACCGCGTCCACACAATTGACGCGATGAAGGCGCACCTCAATCAACTGGTCCCGGAAGCGCGCGTCGATGTTGGTCATGGGCAAATGCCCGAGATTCAGCTCGCGTCGGTCATGCACCGCTTCAACGCCGGTGAGACCGATCTCCTGCTTTCGACAACGATCATCGAATCCGGATTGGATATTCCGAATGCCAACACCCTGATCGTGGACCGCGCCGACACGTTTGGCCTGGCTCAGCTCTATCAACTGCGCGGCCGTGTCGGACGGGGGGCTGCCCGGGCCTACTCCTACTTTTTCCGCCACCGCAAGTTAAGTCCCACGCTTGAAGGCCAGCAGCGGCTCGAAGTGATTGCAGAGAACACGCAGCTGGGAGCTGGCTACTCAATTGCCATGCGCGACCTGGAGATTCGCGGCGCAGGGGAGCTGCTCGGCACACGTCAGCATGGGCATATCCAGGCGGTTGGTTTCCATCTGTATACGCGTCTGCTTGCAGATGCAGTGAGACAGATCAGGAGAATTGAAGCTTCCAGGCGGGATGGCAAACAGGATGACCACGAGAAGCTTGAGATCGCGCTTTCCAGTTTGAGCCAGCCGCTCTCCATGCCTGTCAATGTGGACCTGCCATTGGCTGTCGGAATTCCCGCCGATTACATTGCTGATCAGGACCTGCGCCTGAGGCTGTATCGTCGCATTGCAGACCTGCGGGATGAGACCGAGATCGATGCGCTGAGTTCTGAATTCAAGGATCGCTTTGGCGAGCTGCCCGACATGGTTCAAAATCTGTTTTATCAGATGCGTGTAAAGCTGCGTGCCGAGAAGGCGGGGTTATCGGCAATTAATTTGGAGAGTGGACAGATCATCCTGCGGTATCCGCCTTCTTCAGATGATAAGAATGGAAGACGTTTGCCCGATCTGGGGCCCGGCATCCGTGGTGGAAAAGATGCGTATTGGTGCTCCTTTGGAAAGGACAAAAAGTGGGAGGATGAGTTGTTGGAAGTATTGGGAAGGTTGGATTAACGATAGAGTCCTGGTTTGGATGGTCAGCAAATTGACAGGGCGGGTTCCATTGCGTGGAGCCCGCCCTGTCTGCATATTTGGATGATTTTGGGCATCCAAATTGCTTGAAAAGATCCAGCCACCTGACACTTTCCGCTGGTCGAGTAGCTCCGAATGTTCGTAGAGGGGCGTATCGAGACCACACTGTTTCACCGGTACCCTTTGGTCTCGGTTTCGACAAGCTCAACCCAGCG
>JANMSY010000281.1:0-6261 GCA_031389865.1 Anaerolineales bacterium
TCAGGGTGACATTGGATTTTGAGAAAGCCATGCAGGCATAAGAGTCCCCAGTTTGACAGGGGATTTTTCTCGGTTATAATTCAGTCACTGAATTTTGGATTGCTGAATAACATGGAATCGTCTAACGAAGAACTTCGCGAACTTACCCTTCTAGAGAATATCGAAAACGACCCGGATGTGAACCAGTCCACGCTTGCCACGCAGTTGGGTGTGGCGGTGGGAACGGTCAACTGGCATTTAAAGCGGCTGATCGCCAAGGGCTATGTCAAGGTCAAACGTGCCGAACGCAAGAAACTGCGCTATATCATCACGCCAGAAGGAATTGCCTTACGCGCACGTCTCGCGCTGGATTATGTGGAGCATTCGTTTTTACTGTATCGCAAAACCCGCCAGCGCGTAAATGAGCATCTCAGGATGCTTGAAGCTGCCGGATATAAAAGCATTCGGATCGTCGGCAAGGGTGATGTGGCAGATATCTGCCGTCTGACCTGTCTCGAGCATGGAATCGAAGTTGTAAACGATAAAAAAACCCCCGCCCTTTACGTGGAGGGATTCAAAGTTTCGTTACGGATGGAGGAAACGAATGAGTGACCGCCATGTGTTGATCACGGGTGGAGCGGGATACATCGGTTCTCTCCTGACCTCTGAGCTGCTCCGCGCCAATTATCGCGTTACTGTCCTTGACTCTCTCCTGTTCGGAGGCGAATCGCTGGTCCCATTTTTGCATCATCCCAACTTCAACTTCGTCAAAGCGGATGTGACCGAGCCGCGCGCAGTCAAGGATTCGCTCAAGGATGGCTGGCAGAAACCCAACGCGATCGTCCATCTCGCCGCGATTGTGGGATTCCCTGCCTGTCAGGCTGTTGGAAAGCAGGTGTCGTGGCGCTATAACGTCGATGCAACGAAAATGGTCTTCGGACAGGCAGCAGACCTGGGGGTGGAAAGATTCATTTTTGCATCCACGTATAGCAATTATGGATTATCTCTAGAAGGCAGCCCGGTAACCGAAGAGTCTCCACTTCATCCGCAATCGTTGTATGCAGAGACCAAGATCGCCTCCGAGGAATTTTTACTTTCCCAAAGAGATGCACCGTGTGCACCGCTGATCTTTCGGTTTGCAACACTGTATGGAATCTCTCCGCGCACGCGTTTTGACCTGATCGTGAACCAATTTGTACTCGAAGCATTTACAAAGCGACAGTTGATCATTTACCAGCGCGGCTACTCGCGTTCATTCGTTCACATCCGCGACGTGGTGCGCGGCGTCATGATGGGGCTTGAAGCAGAGCAATCGAAAATACGCGGCGAGATCTTCAACCTGGGCACCGATGAGGGAAATTATTCAAAGGATGACATTGTGCAACTGGTCCTCAAGCGCATGCCTGAGACAGTTGTTGAATACAAGAACCTGACATTTGGCGGCGACATGCGTGATATTAGCGTGTCGTTCGCGAAGATCAAAAACGTGCTGGGTTTCAATACCACCCTGGATGTGGATGATGGCATTCGTGAATTACTGTTCGCTCTGAAATCGGGGATCATTCGAAATCCATCAGACGAAAAATACAGGAATGCACAATTTATAGTGCAGTAGGTTTGAGGTCGAAGGTATAAGGTTCAAAGAAATGACAACGGCGAAACGGTTTGAAGACCTTGATGTTTGGCAGAGAGCGAAGGAATTGACCAGTTTGATTTATGGTCTTTCTTCATCGGGTGCGTTTGCGAGGGACTTTGGCCTGCGTGACCAAATGCGTCGCGCTTCCGTGTCAGTGATGTCGAATATTGCCGAAGGATTCGAGAGTCAGACACAAGCCTTATTCATTCAATATCTTGGCCATGCCAAAGGTTCCTCAGGTGAGCTTCGCGCTCAACTCTATGTTGCACTGGAACAGGAATATATCACAAACGATGAGTTTAAATCCGCATTTTCACTTGCTGAATTATGCAGCAAACAACTTGCCAGGTTTATACAATACTTAGAATCTCAGCCCAATGCCCGCCGCGTGCGGGAAGATGGAGTGCATTATGACGTCCAATATTAAACCTTCAAACATTGAACATTCGACCTTTTGGCAGGATAAAAAAGTCATCGTCACCGGTGGTGCAGGCTTCCTTGGTTCATTCGTGATCGCGAAACTAAAAGAGCGCGGCGCAACGGACATTTTTATCCCGCGCGTTGAAAACTATAACCTTGTGGACCCGAACGATATCCGCCGTATGTATTCGGACACATTGACGGGTGTTGACCCGAAGAATGTGGTCGTTATCCATCTTGCAGCGAACGTGGGTGGCATTGGTGCAAATCTTGAACATCCCGCTGATTTTTTCTATGACAATCTGATGATGGGTGTGGAGCTGATGCATCAGGCGTATAAAAATGGTGTTGGCAAATTCGTCGCGATTGGAACAGTGTGCGCCTATCCCAAGTTCACGCCAGTCCCATTCAAGGAAGATGATCTGTGGATCGGCTATCCCGAAGAGACAAATGCTCCGTATGGGCTTGCCAAAAAGATGATGCTGGTACAGGCACAGGCTTACCGCCAGCAATATGGCTTCAATGCCATCTTCCTGCTGCCTGTGAATCTATACGGTCCGCGTGACAACTTCAACTTGAAGTCCTCACATGTCATCCCGGCACTGATCCGTAAAGCTGTGGAAGCGGGTGAGCGCGGTGACAAGGAACTTCCTGCCTGGGGGGATGGCTCTCCGACGCGCGAATTTTTATTTGTTGAAGACGCTGCAGATGGGATTGTCACTGCCGCGGAAAAATATGATGGTGAATTACCTGTCAACCTTGGTTCTGGCTATGAGATCTCCATCAAGGATCTGACTGAAATGATCATCAGAATGACAGGCTTCGATGGCAAACTCGTCTGGCAGACAGACAAGCCCAACGGCCAGCCCCGCCGCGGACTCGACGTCTCGCGCGCCAGGGAATTATTCGGCTGGAGTGCGCAGGTCCCCTTTGAAGCAGGCATGCAGCGCACGATTGAATGGTTCAAAGAGAATCGAGACAAAATCCGTTAGAAGGTCTGAAAGTTTAATGTTTGAAAGTTTTAACTTCCAACCTTCCAACCTGAAACCCAATTATGACCGAACTTACCAAACACGAACCCACAACGATCTACATCAAGCCTTCCAAGGGACTTGCCGCGCTCAATCTACGTGACCTGTGGATCTACCGTGAACTTGTCTTCTTTATGGTGTGGCGGGATGTGAAAGTGAAATATAAGCAGACCCTGCTGGGCATGGCATGGGCTGTTGTCCAACCTGTGATGACCATGCTGGTATTCACGTTTGTGTTTGACAGGGTGGCAAAACTATCGACAGACGGCATTCAATACGAAGTATTTTCATTTACCGCCTTGTTGCCCTGGGGACTCTTTGTCACCGCCCTGAATCAGGGAAGCCGCTCGCTGGTGGCGCATAACAACATGGTCACAAAGATATACTTCCCGCGCCTGATCCTTCCCATGTCGTCAGTGTTCGCAGGCCTGGTGGATTTCGCCATTGCATTCGTCATTCTGGTCGGCCTGATGCTCTACTATGGGGTAACGCCGGCCTGGCACTTACTATGGACTCTTCCATTATTCCTTCTGCTCGCTGTAGTCACAGCACTGGGTGTGGCTCTGTGGCTTTCAGCCATCAACGTGAAATACCGTGATGTGAACCATGCCCTGCCGTTTCTGACACAGTTCTGGCTGTTCGCTACGCCTGTTGCCTATTCGTTTTCAACACTCTCAGAAAAATTACAGATCCTTTTATCACTTAACCCGATGACGGGTGTCGTGAATGGATTCCGCTGGGCATTGCTTGGCACGGGCAACGGTCCTGACATCACCTTGTGGATCTCTACAGCCATTTCCATTCTGATATTCATCTCCGGGCTTTTCTATTTCCGCAGCATGGAAAAGACATTTGCGGATACGATCTAATTATGACAACAGCCATCAGTGTAAAAGATCTCGGTAAGAGATATCAGATCGGCGCGGCAGAGACCAAGTTCCGCTATAACATGCTGCGCGATGTGCTCGTGGATACATTCTATGCCCCAGTGCGGCTGGTAAAAGCGCTCGTCGGAAAATCCGACCGCCGAAGCAACCAAAACTTTGTCTGGGCGTTGAAGGATATTTCCTTTGATGTCGAAGAAGGCAGGGTACTTGGTATTGTTGGGCGCAATGGCGCGGGAAAAAGCACACTTCTCAAGATCCTTTCACGTGTCACCGAACCCACAAAAGGGACAGTCAGCGTCCGCGGGCGTGTTGGATCATTGCTCGAAGTAGGCACAGGCTTTCACCCTGAGCTTACGGGCCGTGAGAACATCTATATGAACGGCGCGATCCTGGGTATGAAGCGCGCAGAGATCGATAAAAAATTCGATGAGATGGTTGACTTCTCTGAAGTCGGCCAGTTTATTGACACGCCGGTCAAACGATATTCATCGGGCATGTACCTGCGACTCGCCTTCGCGGTCGCGGCACATCTTGAGCCAGAGATACTCGTTGTTGATGAAGTCCTTGCCGTGGGCGACGCGGAATTCCAGCGCAAGTGTCTCGGCAAGATGAACGATGTCGCTCAACAGGGACGCACAGTTCTCTTCGTGAGTCACAACATGTCCGCGATCCTGCGGCTCACGCAGGAAGCCATCGTCCTCAAAAAGGGCCAGCTCCTCAAACGCGCACCCACGCCCGAAGCCGTGGATTTTTATCTCTCCTCGGGGCAGGCAGAATCGGGCGAGCGCGTTTGGGATGTGGGAGATGTCCCAGCTGCGAGCGCGCCGTTCAGGCCGATCCGTTTACGGCTGAAGGATCGAAGCGGTAAGGTCGTGGATACCGTCCGATCCACCGAGCCTGTCAGCGTCGAATGGGAATATCAGCTCGATGCGCCCGTCACAGGCTTGCGCGTGGGGATGTATCTAAGCACGATGCGCGGCGAATATGTGTTCACGACGTTCGATACTGACGATGCAAAACAATATGAGCAATTTGGCTCACGTCAGTCGGGCCGCTACACAAGCTGTTGCCATATCCCTGCCGACTTTTTCAATGAAGGTCGTTACTCGCTCGGCGTGAATGCCAGCTCGTTTGGTGTGCGCCGCTATTTCATGGACGAAAATGCGCTTTCCTTCAATGTGGATATTTCAGGGGCGCCCGGTACACAGTGGCCCGAGGTCCGTCAGGGTCCCGTTCGCCCGCGCCTTGATTGGAAGATCGAAAAACTGGATTAGCCCGCTGGTTGAGTAGCCCTGAGCGTTTGTGCGAAGGGCGTATCGAAACCAGCAACCTATAAAATGCTCAAAAAAAACTCCCTCCGCAACTTCCTGGGTGAACTACCCCTTGCTGCCGAACTCGATTATGTGCTTCGTCAAAAGAACCGCGCCCGCAAGGATCACTATAATCTTTCGCGCCTGGAAAAATCACTGCCGCATGCAGTGGAGCAGGTGAAGCCGTTTTTTCAAAACGCAAAGCCTGGTAAACACATTCTTTTCTTCGCCACGCTCCATTACTGGATCGAGCAGGCCGCGTATCTCTCCCTGGCGCTGGCCGGGCTGGGACATAAAGTCACATTGCTGACTCTGCCCTATTCCGAATGGCACAAAGAAATGGATAAGCTGACCCAGCGACAGCGCGCGCTACACACGCGTGACTCACTCTCCGCGCTGACTCCGTTTGTGGAGCACACCTCTTTTCTGGACCTTCGACCTGCTTCCGTTTTACCTGCCGCCCTCAAAGCCGACGTGGAGGAGATCTCCCTGTGGGACGCGCAGTACACGTTGATGCGCGAAGAAGTGGACATGGACTCCGCGAAAGACCGCGCGCTCTATGATCTGCGGATGAAGCGCAACACGTTCGCCGCGCTGGCTGCCCTCGAATGGATGCAGACCCACAAACCTGATGTCGTTCTCATTCCAAACGGCTTGATCCTTGAAATGGGAATCGTCTTCCGTGTGGCGCGCCATCTGAACATCCCCGCGGTGACATTTGAATTCAATGACCAGCGTGAGCAGATCTGGCTCGCGCAGAACACATCCATTATGCGGCAGGACACCGATTATCTTGTCCGGGATCGCTGCAGCCTGCCCATGACCGATGAAATGTACGAGCGCCTGGCCGACCTTGAGAACGCGCGCCGCGGCGCCCGTGTGTGGGGCAAGTCGAAACGCTTATGGCAATACGTTTCTTCGCAGGGAGCGGAGCAGACACGCAAGGCACTGGGGCTCGATGAGCGTCCTGTCGTTTTGCTGGCTGCGAATGTGCTGGG
>JANMSY010000323.1:0-12262 GCA_031389865.1 Anaerolineales bacterium
GGCATTCGATGGATGTAACATGGCGTCAATTGAAGTGCAGCTGCTTTGGCACGGTTATGCTACAGCCCTGGCACATTCGCAGGAATATGTCGGTTGGGAAGGTGTGCAATATGATCTGGTGCTCGCAAAGTTGGCTGCCAGCCCGAACATGACCGCCGACCAGGTCGCAATTGCCACCAGCCAGAGTGCAAGCGCTGATAAGACATGGTCCGCTGTGGCCGTGGATGGCCGCTTCGATGCATTGCTTACCGCTGTGGATCAATGGTCTGTTGCATTGAAGAAAGGTCTTAGCGCAAATCGCACCACATATAATCGTGCCTTTGGCGCAACTCGAAGTTTCTGGCAGGCGCCCATGGATAAGGATCTATACGATATGGCGTATGAGATCAAGCGCTTGGTCAGCGACCAGCCTATCAAAGACGGCAGTCAGGCGGTGATGGATGCGGTGGATGAAGTCGTCTTGCACGAACGTCATGTCAACGCATACGCGGATGTGCATGGCATCACGATCTATCACATTTCCAAAGGCAGCGAGAAGGACGCAGATTATCTTTATTATCGGACACTCGGCTTTGCCCTGCAAACAGGATGGGATGAGTTTTTGGACGCGTACGCAAGGTGAGTGGGAAGGGGTAGTTGTAGGGGCAAGGTCCTCCTGCAATATATATAGATTAAATCGCCAGATTTATTTCGGATCTGGCGATTTTTTGTTTGGGGGATTTTCTTGATCGCCATCCCAGCGAGAGGGATTATCTAAAATGTAACCGTTTTTCTGTTGTAATTCCTTGTCGTTGCGGATGATATGCTCGTAATAATTGCGCTGCCAGAATTTGGTGTTTGTCCCCATGTTTTCCACCAGATTCATCTCTTTCGTGGATTGGTATTTAAAATATGCAATGATTTGCCCCAATGTTGGTCTGCGTAGAGGGGTTTCCCCGCCCTGGTTATTTGAGTTTGGATCATTATGGGGCAAGATAACCTCGTCCCTGCGTTCATTGGTTATAAAAATATTTCCATGAACGTGGTTTGGCATAATGACAAATGCACCTGTTTCCACATTTGAGAAGTGAATGGAGATTTCCTGCCACCATTTTTGAACGATTTCGCCATAATTGCTCAGGTACATTTCTTTTTCCACGATTTCTCCAAACAAACATTCCCGTCCTTGTGTCACAATCGTAACAAAATACACGCCCTCGGACGCGTAATCGAAACCCTTCAATCGAATGGATCGGCGGTGATGTTTCTGCGGATCAAATTTCATTTTCATGTATGGTAGAGGCAGAGCAGTGATAATGTTCTAGGGGCGAGATGACCTCGCCCTACGTTTCTAATTGCTAGATAACTCCCAACTTCTTTCCAACCTTCGCAAAAGCATCCAAACCTTTTCCGAGATCATCATTGTCATGCGCGGCCGAGATCATGACGCGAATTCTCGCCTTTCCCTTGGGTACTGTCGGGAATCCAATGGACATGGCGAATACGCCTTCCTCAAATAATTCACGGCTAAATTGCTGAGCAAGAGGTGCTTCACCGAGCATGACAGGTGTGATGGGTGTTTCGCTGACGCCCGTGTCAAATCCGAGCTTCTTCATTTCGGCTTTGAAATAGTTTGCATTGGTCCAGAGCTTGTCAACAAGCTCGGTGGATTCTTCGAGCAGGTCAACCGCCGCGAGACAGGCTGCCGCGTCGGGGGCGGTGACAGCGGAGGAGAACAGGAACGGTCGTCCGCGCTGACGAAGCCATTCGATGATGGTCTTATCGCCTGCGACGATGCCACCCATCACGCCGAACGCCTTCGACATGGTGCCGACTTCGATGTCTACTTTGCCGTGCAGGCCGAAGTGGTCCACGATGCCGCGGCCGCCCTTGCCAAGAACGCCTTCTCCGTGCGCGTCATCCACCATGAAGAGGATGTCATATTTTTTGGCGACCTCGTACAGGTCGGGGAGGGGAGCGATGTCGCCGTCCATGCTGAATACGCCGTCAGTGACGATCAAGGCCCGGCGGTAAGATGAAGCGTGTTCCTTGATAGCGTCCTCCAATGCACCCGGGTCATTATGCTCATAAGGGACGATGCGCGCTCCCGAGAGTCGGGAGCCATCAATGATCGAAGCGTGATTCAATCGATCAGAAAAAATCACATCCTCTTTTCCAACGAGCGCAGAGATGGCCCCAAGATTGGCGGTGAAGCCCGATTGGAATGTGATGACATCCTGCGCGCCTTTGAAGTTCGCAAGCCGCTGTTCGAGCTGGACATGCAAGTCCGTCGTGCCCGCGATCGAACGCACCGCGGCGGGGCCCACTCCATATTTCTTCGTGGCTTCCTTCGCGGCTTCCACGATCTTCGGGTGATTCGCCAGCCCCAGATAATTATTCGAGCAGAAGTTGAGCACGTTCTTTCCGTCCACCGTCAGCCATGCGCCCTGCGCCGAGCCGATGGTGCGGATTCGGTTGTACAAGCCCTGTTGCTTGAGACTATCAATTTCCTGTGTGAGCCAATCGAGTTTGGACATGTGAACTCCCTGAATAGAGAATAGAGACTGATCTTGCCTAATCATTATAGCCATCTTATAAAAAAACGACTGTCACGATTCTTCCGTGACAGTCGCCATATTTTAAGCTTCTGCGAGAGTTATCGGTTCTGGATGTTTGCCGTCAATATCCTGGATGCCATATTCTTCTGCAAGCGCGGCCCCCACCCAGACCTGGCCTGTCTTGTTCATAATATGAGCATCGTTTGCCAACTCAGCAATGACCCGGCCCGTAAATTGTGGCGACTCGGAGTTGCTCATGTCGAAATACTGCGCGTTACGCAGGACGCTCTCTGTTCGCACCAATCCCGGGTATAGTGAAACCACGGCGATATTGAACTTTTCAGCTTCGTGTGCCATGTCCGACGTCATCTTATCCACCGCGGCTTTGGCTGCCCCATACGCTACATTCGCCATATACTTTTGCGCTGCCCAGAAGGATATATTCACGATCAAACCACCCTCCTGCTCAACCATCATTCTTGCCGCGAAGGCGCTTGCCACATACGCAGCGCGCACGCCACCCTGGAACATTGCATCCCAGCGCCAGTGAGGTTGCTGCCAAAAGGGTTTGAGCCATGTAAACTCACCGTCGTGCTCCATTTGTTCATATCCGCCCCAGGCATTGTTCACCAAAATGTCCAAGCGTCCGCTCTCTCGGGTGACCCTCTGGAATAACTTTTCCACCTGTGCGTCATCGCGATGGTCACATCCAACCGCGATCCCTTTGCCTCCTGCAGCGGTTACTTCCTCGGCAGTTGTAAAAACAGTTCCACCGAGCTTTTCGATATCTGTCCCTTCCTGGGTTGTTCGGCCTGTGACATATACTGTTGCGCCCGCTTCCCCCAACCCTACAGCTATTCCTTTCCCAACACCACGGCTTGCGCCGGTTACCACTGCGACTTTATTTGACAACGTTTTCATAGGTCTCCTTTATATAAAAAGAAAAACGTCCCTGAGGGGACGCCGATTAAAACAGGCATTCAGCTTAATGACAAGGGAAATCTTTATTCGCCGATGTGGCTCTCACCGACAATACCCAATTCTATCAATGCCTCCATCACTTTTTGGATGGCTCCGCTTTTGACGACCACCGTTGTTGGACTTAACGCTTCACCCAGAAACTTGGCCGCTTTCGATTTACGCATCTCCTCCAGGACCTCAGGCCTGCTCACCTTTAAAATGACCTGAGTCTGTACCCGGGCTTCTGTACCGTTAACTTCCCAGCGTTTGAGGGCTTTGACCAGGGAAGGCGGGATGCCTGCATCAGTATGCTTTGCCAGCAATGCAAGCAGGTGCTCGGCTTTCAATCCCTGTTCCCTGGCTCTGGTCAGTGAATTGGTGCTAATGTGATAACGGTACACATCATCCCTGGGCTCGTCCCATTCGCAAAAACGCGAAACCTGGTAACGCACCACCCGCGGAGCCAGCCGTGGAATGGAGATCAATCCCTGGGATGAGATATGGATTTTCTTATCTTCCTTACTCAGGATATGAGATTCTGAATTTGTGATGCGGAAAGACGTGGGCTCCGCTGCACCTTCTGCGATGCATACATCCACCTGGCCGAGCCAGTGCAGGATATTCGTAATGAAGAATTTGACCAGCGCGCCGTCCACCTGGTCCCAGGATGAGAAGCCGCGCAGATATTGACCGTCCGATTGGCGTTTGATGAACCACGAGTCGTAATCGCCGGCGGGACGTTGGAAGTCGGCGTATTTTTGTTTGATATCGCGGACGAACGCGCCCAGGCTCCACCATTTTCCTTCGGGGATGGCATCCAGCAGATTCAACAGGAACTCGCGTGTCTCCTGCGGCTGGTTTTTCCACTCGCCTTCACAAACAATGCCTGGCACAAGACGCAGCTCATTGAAAAAGTCGCTTTCGATCCATGCATCCTGGAGAATTTTTAAAGCATCCCTGCGCGGGCGTTCGAGAAAGGCTTTTACGGCCTCCGTCTGAAGAGTATTGTTTACGATCAACTTCGCAGAAGCGAGCAGATTTTGGAGTACAGCAACTCGTGCCTGCGAGTACAAAGAACTGTCTGCCTCCAACGTTTTACCGATGCGCAACGCGGCCAGGAATGTGGTGGCATCATCCAGAATGGAATCATCTGCAAGCATCTCCTGTCCCTTTTCACCCGGGGACGCGGGCCGGCCGAGAGCTTCATTTTCCGCTATGGGGCCGGGTTCGGATTCGTCTTGCGCATCCGTTTTTTCTGTATCTTCCTCCTGATCGTTACTGATCAATTCAAGCAGATCATCGGGAATATATGCAAATTCCTGCGGTCCCTTTTCGATGTCAAAAAATGCACGTGCCAGCAAGCCGCAGTAGTACAGGACTTCTGCTGTGGAGGATGGCTTGAGATGCGGACGCTCCCGGTCACGTTTGCCTGGTCCCATCTCGCGAATGTCGCCGTATTTCCGTGCGAATGTAACCCAGGGGATCCGCCCGCCCTCAGCCACGAGGGCGCCGATGGCAGAATCCGCCTGGGAGGATAGCGAGTCCATTAGCTCGGCGAGCCGGTCTGGTTCGAGGAGGGCAGAAGACAATTCCTCCCGCGCTTCATCCACTGTGCTGGAATCCAATTCGAGTCCCCAAAGCTCCGCGATGATGCGGAGATGTCCAAGGTCTTGTTTGAGGAGGGAGTGAAGGAGGTCGGGCATGGGGCAAGTATACAAGTAGACCGGTAAACATGTCCACTTGTGTACGTATGTAGATGTTTAGCCTCTCACAACTTTCAAGGCATTTGGCTGTATTTCAAAATTAACCTTGCGGAGATCCGTCCCGGGACCTGCGAGGATCTCTCCATCGGCATGAATGTACAGCGGGCGGTTTGCCGTGAGTGAGAACTTTTTGCACGTGCCCATGCGGACCTGTTTGAAGCGTCCGTGTGTGCCTTTCATGACTTCGGGCACAATGCGCAACATCATGGGGCGGCTGACGTCTGTGATCATGGCGTAATGGATGATGCCATCGTCGATCTTTGCATCGGGGGCGATCAGGAATCCGCCGCCTTCCCGTGGACCGTTACATAGAACGAGATAGATCACCTTTTGTTCCCATTTTTGATCGTCGGTCTCGATCTGCATGTGGATGGGGTTGTGATCGAGAATGATGGTTTGGATCACAGATGTAAGGTACATGAGGAATCCGCGGATGAGAGGAATGCGGTGCGAACGGATGGTGACCATCGCTCCGAAGCCGATCCCAACTGTGTTATCGAAGTATTCCGTACGGCCACGCTCATCTGTCATCAGGCAGAGATCCACGCTGGACACCTCGCCCTCAATGGCGCGGACCAGTGCCTCTGTTGATTTTTTTGATACATTAAGGCTGTGCGCAAAGTCGTTGCCCGAACCCACAGGAACAATGCCGAGCACGGGACGTCTCTCTTCAGGGATTTTCATGATTCCGTTGACCACCTCATGGATCGTTCCATCTCCGCCCATGGCAATGACCATGTCATAGCCCTGCTCACCTGCCTTCTGCGCGAGCTCGATGGCATGTCCTGGGTACACCGTGCCGCTCCAGTCCACACCGCCATGTTGTTCTGTGATGGACCGCAGGTCGCGGGCGACGCGCCATGCATTTCCCATATCCGCCATCGGGTTCAGGATGATTTTGACTTTGCGATGCATGATGAGTTCTCCATGGAAATGTCAGCTTGGGTGTAGCGAAGAGTCTGCGGGTTTATTTTAGAGACTCTCCGGGCAACCAGCGCCCTCAGAGTGACATGTTCGACGATTATAACCCCGTAAAAATCAAAGGGAGGCTATTCTGCGCCCCCCAGCCTGTGTGATGCTAGTGGGCCTGTGATCCCGCGTGCCATTTGAAAGGAGCCACGGCTGTATTTCTTTGCCTGGTAGAGGGCGGTATCCGCGGCGCGCAGCAGGTCAGGTCCATTACGGGCATGGGCGGGGAAGATGGCAATGCCCCCCGAAATCCCCAGTTTGAGTCTCCGTCCATCGGGAAGCCTGTATTTCAATTTTTTCATTCCCTCGGTGATCTTTTCGGAAACTACCTGGGCTGAAAACATTTCCGTCTGGCTGAGGATCAAGGTCAATTCATCACCGCCGTAGCGGGCCAGGAAGTCTGTGTTGCGCACACCGCGCGCCATCTGGTTGAAGACCGTGCGCAGGACTTCGTCACCTATGGAATGACCATAGGTGTCATTGACAGCTTTGAAGCCATCCAGGTCCATCATAATGACTGCAAAGGAATAGTGGTTCCTGCGCGCCGCAAGGACTTCCTCCTCCAGTCGTTCGTCGAGGGCGCGGCGGTTGGGAAGCCCTGTCAACGTGTCGCTATAGGCCTGCCTGCTGATCATTTGATGCAGGCTGGCGTTTGAAATGGCAACGGCTGCCTGGTCGGAAAGCAGGCTTAGCAGACGCAGCTCCGATGTGGAAAAACCGCCGAGTGTTGGGCGGGAAAGGTTCATGACTCCCACCACGATCTCACCCACCTTAAGAGGAATGCCAATAATGGACCCGGTCCATTCCTGCGGTGCTGTGCTGAATAGCGGATGGGTGCGCATATTCTCAACGATGATCATTACGCCCTCGCGTGCAACAGTGTAGGTCAGACCGTTTGAGCGAGGTTTGGACCATGGCTTATTGCGTGTGCCATCTGAATCAAGCGCTGCGCCAAAGGACAGTCTCTGGCCCTTATAGAGGAAAATATTCACATCACGGGTGTTATCGATCAGCCGCATGGCTTCCGTGACCACGGCATCCAGTACATCAGGCAGGTCCAGGCTGGATGTGAGGTTGATACTTAATTTCTTGAGGGCATCCAGTTCAGCAGTTTGTTGTTTCAGCAGCGAAAGGAGACCATGATTATTGATCAACTGGCTGGCGAGGTTCCCCATACTGTCAATATCATTGGATGCATGCTTTTCCAGTGTCATGGTAAGAATATCAAGCAGCTTGACCAGAGCGTCTCTGTCAGTTTGCGAAACATCCTGTTGTTCAAGAATGTGACGTGCCTCGCCAAGGATTCTTAATCTAGTATCACCCATTCTTATCTTTATCAACCCAGCATTTAATCATGAAAAGGAAGACCCAAGGGGAGCATTTTATCGTACTGTAGGTCTTTTGGGTTATTATAACAAGCCCGAATGGATAATTGATTGCATGGGCGTTACAGGACGCCCCTTTCCCACCTGCACGCAGGGACCTCTTACTGCAATTAAACTGCTGAATGACATTGTTGACAAGAGTAGGAGAGATGCGTGGATATGTTAAAATGGACACACCCCCCTACATGGAGAACACTTGTCAGACACATTACAATCCCCCGATCAGCCTCAGGGCAGGCTTGCCCCCTCTACACCACTACATCCCCGCCGACGTGGAATCATCATCGGCGCATCCGATGGACTCGGCGCGGCACTGGCACGCTGCCTTGCCCGTGAGGGATATACGCTGGCGCTGCTGGCACGCCGCCAGGAGAAACTCGAAGCGCTCTGTAGTGAAATCAACGGCTCACGTGCCAGCAAATGCGCCTATGCCTACACCCACGATGTACACGAGTATGAACAGGTCCCTGCCCTCCTGCGCAGGATCGTTGCCGACCTGGGCGGCCTGGATCTGGTGATCTTCGCCGCTGGTGTGAACGACCCGCCCGGCGGCCCGGACAAATACAATTTTGAGAACGACCGCAGGATGATCGAGATCAATCTCATCGGCGCAATGGCCTGGCTAAGCCCGGTTGCCGAGATGTTCCAGTCTGCCCGGGCAGGTCAGATCGTGGGCATTGGTTCTGTCGCTGGTGATCGTGGGCGGGTGGGTAATCCCGGTTACAACACATCCAAGGCTGGGCTGGCAACCTATCTCGAAGCGTTACGCAACCGTCTCACACGCCAGGGTGTCAACGTGTTAACAGTTAAACCCGGTTTCATGCGGACCGAAATGCTCAAAGCTGCCCAGGGCGCAACTCCGTTTGCGATCACACCTGAAACAGCCGCGGAGGATATTTGGAAGGCAATGCAGAAACGCAGGCAGGTACTTTATACGGCGCCTATCTGGCGCTGGATCATGCTTGTTATTCAACATACTCCATCGTTCATCTTCCGAAAGTTGTCTTTTTAAGCCTTTATACACAAGCCGCATGGCGTCTTGTCATTTTAAAACAACCATGTCTCTCACTTTCAACAACTTCACACAACTTGAAAACTTCGGTCATTCCTTACGTGCGTCGTCCTACTGCTTCCGCCCGGTTTGCGCAGAGGAAATCCACGAGGTCTTTCACCTTGCCAAAGAACACGGACTGACCGTTACTGCGCGCGGTGCGGGGAGAAGCTACAACGACGCCTCGCTCAACGGCGGCGGCATCATGCTTGATATGTCGGGCATGAACAAGATCCTTGAATGGGATCCCGCCTCAGGCCGGGTACGATGCGATCCGGGCGTTACGCTGGAGCAATTATGGCAGCGTGTCGAGCCGCAGGGTTGGTGGCCTCCTGTCGTATCAGGGACGATGAAGACCACGGTGGGCGGGTGCCTGGCTGCGAACATCCATGGCAAGAATAACTTCCAAAAAGGGACGATCGGTGAGCATGTGATCGAATTTACGGCCATGCTGCCGACCGGCACACTGGTCACATGTACTCCCACAGAAAACGGGGCCCTGTTCCATGCCATGATCAGTGGGTTGGGAATGCTCGGGATTTTCACATCCATCACCATGCAGATGAAACGCATCCATTCGGGCCTGATATCTGTGGATGCGTGGCATGTGCCAGATCTCAGCCGACACCTGGGTGACCTGCTCGACAATGCTCCCCAGTATGATTACATTGTGGGCTGGCTCGATACCACGGCAGGCGGGACGACCCTTGGGCGTGGACAGATCCACGCCGCGAACAACCTGAAGGAAGGCGAAGATCCAAATGCGCAGGAGACAATGCGTCTCGAGAACCAGTCTCTTCCTTCGCGCCTTTTCGGTGTAATGCCCAAATCCCTATTGCATTATTTCATGCGGCCCTTCATGGTCAACATGGGTGCCTGGGGCATCAATACAGCGAAATATGTTTCTGCACTTCGCAAGCATACATTCAGGCAGCCTCATGCAGCATTCCATTTCCTGCTCGATTATGTTCCAAACTGGGAACTCTCGTATGGAAGAGGCGGGCTGATCCAATATCAATCGTTTTTGCCGAAGGAAACTGCCGAAGAGACATGGCGTCAGATGATGCAGCTTTCTCAAACGCGCGGTCTGCCCTCCTATCTGGGTGTGACGAAACGTCACCGTCCTGATCAGTTTTTGCTCTCCCACGCCGTGGACGGTTTTTCCCTGGCGCTGGATTTCAAGGTCACGGACAGCAACCGGGCCAGGCTGAGTCACATGTTGAGCGAGTTTGATCGTATGGTCATTGCCGCGGGCGGTCGTTTCTATTTTGCCAAGAATAGCGAGACCTCTGCTGAATCTGCACGAAAATTCCTGGGCGAAGAAACGATTATAAAATTCAAAGAGCTCAAAAAGAGCTGCGACCCCGATACTATACTGGAATCCGATTTATTTAGAAGAGTGTTTGGATAACTATTGGCAAAAAAGTATGATCTGATCGTCATCGGCGCCGGGCCAGCGGGGGAAAAGGGTGCCATGAAAGCCGCGCAGTACGGCAGGCGCGTCGCGTTGATCGAGCGTGAGCCGTACCTGGGCGGCGCGGGTATCAATACAGGAACCGTCCCCTCGAAAACCCTGCGTGAGTCTGCGCTGTATTTTTCCGGTCTTCGCCAGCGCGGCTTGTATGGCATTGACTATTCTCTCAAGGAGAATCTGACGATCAAGGATTTCATGCATCGTGAGCGAACCGTCGTTGAAAAAGGGCGGAAGATCATTGAACGGAGTATTCGGAACGAGAATATTTCCCTGATGCATGGGGAAGGCTCACTCGTAGATGCACATACAGTCCGTATCAGCTCATCCAAGAGCAAAAAGGAAATCTCCGGGGATATCATTCTGATCGCGACGGGTTCCTCGCCGCACCATCCACCCGAAATTCCATTTGATCATAAATTGATCTATGATTCCGATTCGATCCTGAATATGAATCGCATTCCCAAAACAATGGCGGTTGTTGGCGGAGGCGTGATCGGCACGGAGTACGCCTCCATTTTTACGGCGCTCGGCATACATGTAACTCTGATCGAGCCGCGCGGACGCATCGTTTCCTTTATCGATTCGGAGATCGCCCAACGCCTGACCGATCAATTGGTGCAGCTGGGCCTCCAGTTCAATTTCAACGACCGTATGACCGCCATCGAGCCGCATGGCGACCATATCCAATTAACGTTGGAAAAAGGCGGCAAAAAGGATTTCGAGGTTGCTTTGATCGCAGCCGGCCGGCAAAGTAATGTGCAGGCGTTGGGATTGGAAAAGGTTGGTGTGCAGATGGGGGAGCGTGGCTTGATCCTGGTGGACGAGAACTATAGGACGAACATCCCGAGTATCTATGCTGTCGGTGATGTGATCGGTTTCCCGGCGCTGGCATCCACGTCCATGGAACAGGCACGGGCAGCTGTGGTACATGCATTCGATCTGGAATATAAGGAGCGACTTGCCCCGTTCCTGCCTCTGGCAGTCTATGCGATCCCTGAGATTTCGGCAGTGGGTCTCACGGAAGATGAATGCCAGGAAAAGAATATTCCCTATCTTGTGGGTCGCGCCTATTATGAAGAAAATGCCCGTGGACAGATCATCGGGGATATGAGTGGAATGATCAAACTCGTTTTCTCACCCATAGATAAAAAACTTTTGGGTGCGCATATCATCGGGGAGCAGGCTTCCGAGTTAATTCATATTGCATCCCATGTCATGCTGGCAGAAAAGCCCATTGACGAGTTTATTGAGGCTGTCTATAACTATCCGACGTTGTCGGATTCATATCAATACGCGGCCTATGATGGGCTGGCAAACCACGCAAAATGGATCGAAGCGAACAAATCATGACCCTGGATATTCTTGACCTGGGCTTGATCGAGTATGAGCAAGCCTGGAAGACCCAGGATGAATACGCGCGTGAGATCGCGCTGGGCACGCGCCCCCCAACCCTGTTGTTGCTTGAGCATCCGCATGTGTACACGTTCGGTCGGCGCGGGAAACAGGAAAATTTGCTTTGGGGTGAATCACAGCTGAAGGAAAAGGGAATTGCCATCCACTGGGTGGATCGGGGAGGGGATGTCACCTATCACGGACCCGGGCAGCTGGTTGGGTATCCGCTCATTCCACTGGGCCGTTTGGATTCGGAAAATAAACTTCCCCAGGCAGACTACGTGGGTTATGTCCGTAAGTTGGAGGAAGTACTGATCGTCGCGCTGGTGCGGCTTGGGTTGGCGGCAGGACAGAGATCCGGTTTGACAGGCGTTTGGATCCAGGCCGATGTCCATTCGCGCTGTCCGCGCTGCAAACCCGAAGATCGCCGCAAGCCCGCCAAGATCGCCGCCATCGGTGTCAAAGTGGATGCGCGCGGTATTTCGCGCCATGGCTTCGCTCTGAATGTGAATCCCGACATGGAGTATTGGGATGGGATCATCGCCTGCGGTTTGCAGAATGAACCCATCGTTTCGCTTGCAGACCTGTTCCCCGAGCCCCCTTCGATGGAAAGCGTAAAACAGGAAGTAGTCAATGCCTTTGGCGAAGTGTTTGGATATGAATTGAAATAAAAAAAGAGACAGTCATGCGGGTGACTGTCTCAGAATTTCACCTGTAGTACTTCTTTCACT
>JANMSY010000357.1:0-1735 GCA_031389865.1 Anaerolineales bacterium
CAATACGGCCCCCAAAATCAACGATGGCAGAACGATCAACCCTGCCTCGGGACCGAACGCTCCGCCAGTCCAGATTTCCGGGCCTGTCACTTCAATTCGCGTCAACGCGTAAATGTCCAGGCCTGAGACGGGGAATCCGAATACCACGCCTTCAAAGAAATTCCAGCCGATGTGTAAGCCGATGGGCAGCCAAAGTTGCTTCGTGCGGATATATCCATAAGCGAGATAAATACCTGCGAAGAAGATTCCCGCTGTACTAACCCAGGTCGCACCTGGATTGCCGAGATGTAGAGCGCCGAAGACAGCGGATGAAATGATCACGCCCCAAAATAAGTTTGTTCCGCTGGCGATGGTTTGCAGGTGATAGCCGCGTGAGAGCAGTTCTTCATTCCAGCCGACGAAGATGAAGATCACGAAGAAAATGAGAACGCCCAGGATGACTTCATTGAGCGGATCGAACTCCCATGCAAAGCCTTCAAAGGTCAGCCAGTTGAGCCCCAGCATGAGGATGTAGATAAAACCCATTTGGATGAAAGCGATGCCGATGCCTGCCAGGACATCAACCAGGGCTTGCTGATCCAGTTTCAGGCCGAGACTTTCAAATGACTTTTTATCCAGCCAGCGGCGGGCAACATACACAGAACTGGTGACCGCGACAATATTGATCACTTGCTCAAAAATAGTGGCGGCTTGTACGTTCCCAAAATCAAACCCGAGAAGGACGGCCACAACAGACATGATCACGCCAAACAAAATGAAAATGATCGTTTGGACCAATAACCGCCAGCCTGCGCGCAGACGCGGCTCATCGGGAGAGACAAATATATTGGTCAGAATGGAACGTTTCTGTGCAGGTTGATTTTCGGACATGTAATGCTCCTTATCTCAGTATGTCATGCTGAACGACACTTGCACCTGCACGTAAGTGCAGGTGAGTGAAGCATCTCTGACTAAATGAGCAAGACTCTTCAGTCGTAACACCCACTCCCTCAGAGTGACATATATATTAAGGAATTTGATAAATTGTGTACACTTTATCATCTGTTTGGCTGATCAATTTGAGTGCTTGAATGGTCGCACGAAATACTTCTTGAAATTCCGGTGTCATTTGGTTCGGGGGATCTTCCAGCATGAAACTCAAACCTCTTTCGTAAACAAGTATATGTGTATATCCTTCAGTTTTCCAGTGTTGGATGATCTCTGCTGAAGTATGATAAATATACTGATCATGTGCAAAATTGGAGACGATGGCATCTGGCTGTGTGGGGCGCGGCAGGCCATACGTGCGCGGTTCGAAGAGGCTGTATACATATGCGTCCGCTGGTAGTGCATCCATGAGATGCATAAGCGCGGAGTAGGATGGATTGATGCGCGCGATGTACCCTGCGCGGCTTTGCGCGCCAAACGCGACAGCAAGTGGATTGCGTTGCAGTACGAATATCCCATTGTCGAAAATTGTCAGCGTGATGACGATGGCAATTAGTGCGTTGATGAGAAAACTGATCCGTAATTTTGAAGTGTCGAATTGTTTCAGTGCGTCCCAGCCTAGCGCGGTGGGAATGGCAAGGATCATCAGCGTGGGGAAAAGCAGGCGAGCCTGCCATAAGGCAGAGGAGTTGATCACACCAAACGTCCAGGCGGCGAAACTCAAAGCGGAGAAAATGCCTATCGTAAGCAGAGACCAGCCTGGAGCGGAGTCCCGAGGCGGGCGCGAGAATAGAATCCAAAAAGTAAC
>JANMSY010000401.1:0-7628 GCA_031389865.1 Anaerolineales bacterium
CCGCGAAGTCAACGTCCGCGGCATCGACGGCCTGCCTGTCGGTGGCATCCGAGACTTCAAGGAACAGCGGGGGGTTGGGTTTTGGATCAATCAGTGTGCTGCCCGGTATTACGGTGTTGATTATATTTATGCGACCTTGCCCTGAGACGCATCCGTCATAAGAGATTTTGGTTTATAGTTGCGAATTGGTAGTCCATGCTTAGGAAAATCCCCTTATATCCCTGGTTTCTTGCGGCGTTCCCTGTCCTGTCATTGGCGGGCCATAACATCCAGGAAATATTTGTGAATGCCATAGTTCGGCCCCTGCTGGCATCCCTGCTTTTGGCTGTGATTGTGTACAGCCTGGCATATTTCGTTACCCGGGATATTCATCGCTCGGCGTTGATGTCTTCAATCATCCTGGTGTTGTTTTTTGCATATGGACAGTTGTATGCTGCCGTCGAAGATCTGACGATTTTGGGAAGGGCTGTTTTTCGACATCGGACTCTCATTCCAGCCATTGGCCTGGTTGGCTGCATCGTTGTCTGGGGTGCAATGCGCGTAAAAAATCCCGACTCCTTTGCATACCCGGGCAATCTGATTTCAGTGGTCCTGCTGATCTTCCCATTGTTTACAATTTCCTCGCATGTTGCGCGGCAGTCCATAGCCAATCGCGTTGACCGAACGGCAACTGCGGCTCCATCCATCTCTTTGGATGGGAACAGCCCGGATATCTATTACATCATTCTGGATGCGTATGGACGCGAGGACATTTTACGTGAGCAGTATGGCTTCGATAACAGTCCATTTACTACTGCTTTGCGCGAACGCGGCTTTTACGTGGCAGATTGCAGCCAGACCAATTATGGCTTTACAGAGTATTCGCTGGCTTCCTCGTTGAACTACGATTATCTGGGTGCCCTGGGCGGCGTGGACAATAACACCAGGGTCGCGTTGATCAAGCGCGGGGCGGTCCGTTCCTTTTTTGAAGGGTTGGGTTATGAGATCATTGCCTTTCCCACCGGTTGGGCTTCCACCGAATGGCGCGATGCGGATATCTTTTATGATTATGGCGATACCTTGACAACGCTGTCTGAATTCGAAAAACTTTTGATGGATACGACCATGCTGCGCGTGCAGTCGGACTTTAACCGGTCGGGCGTGCAGGATGTCTCCAAAAAGGACGCCCGCCGCATGCGGGTCTTTTCAGCCCTTGAGAAACTGAAACTGATCCCTGTTCGGGATGGGCATACATTTGTCTTTGCGCATCTCGTGATCCCGCATCCTCCATATTCGTTTGGCCCGGATGGTGAATGGGTGTCGTTTAATGATGGCGCGTCTGTGGAAGAGCGGACAAAAGCCTATACCGACCAGGTCTTATTTATCAACCGCGAAATATTGGAAGTTGTGGATGCCATTTTGAGCGGGTCTGAAAGTCCCCCAGTCATTATCATTCAAGGCGATCACGGCCCCCTCCCGGATATCGCGTTTTCGGGCGCTGAAAAAATGCCCATCCTGAATGCCTATTATTTGCCCGGCGCTGATTCACAAAAAATGCTGTATCCTTCCATCACACCCGTGAACACATTTCGTGTTGTCCTGAACTCTCACTTTGATCAGAACCTGCCTCTTCTTGAAGATGTCAGTTATTACGCGCCCAAAAGCGATCACGATGCATTTGAGATCATACCGAACCAATGTGATGCCCAGCCATAACTGGATGTTTTCGGAGTATTATGTTCGATATCAATCCACCAAGGAACCATACTGTTGCCAGCCATGAAATATCAGATCCTTTTCACCGCACCCTACATGATCCCATTTGTGGATCGCTTCAGACCCATCTTCGATAAATACGATCTCGAGTTGATCGTCCCTGATGTACAGGAACGCATGGAGGAGGCTGACCTGCTCCAGTATGCCGGTCAATTCGATGGTGCGATTTGTGGGGATGACCGCTATACCGCGCGCGTCATCCAGGCATGCGCGCCGCGTCTCAAGGTCATCTCAAAGTGGGGGACAGGGATCGATTCGATCGACGCTGAAGCCTGCTCCCGTTATCACGTGCGGATTGGACGCACCCCAAACGCTTTCACCCTGCCCGTGGCAGATACGGTATTGGGTTACATGCTGGCATTTGCCCGCCGCCAGCCCTGGATGGACCAGGAAATGAAATCTGGAAAATGGGAGAAGATGCCCGGTAAAGCTCTCAATGAGTGTACATTGGGCATCATCGGAGTGGGTAACATTGGCAGGGCCGTAACCCGCCGCGCACGTGCCTTCGGCATGAAAGTTTACGGCACTGATATCATTGAGATCGACCATGTCTTCATTACAGAAACTGGCATCGAGATGACCAGCCTGCAATCCCTGCTCGCCGCTGCAGACTTCATCTCTGTGAACTGCGACCTCAACCCATCCAGCCATCACCTGATCAACCGCGATACGCTTGCATCTGTGAAGCCAGATGCAGTGTTGATCAACACTGCACGGGGACCCATTGTCGATGAGGAGGCGCTGATCGAAGCGTTGCAGACCCAACGTCTCGCGGGGGCCGCTTTGGACGTCTTTGAATATGAGCCGCTTCCAGCCGAGAGTCCGCTCATGAAAATGGAAAACGTCATGCTGGCTCCGCATAACTCCAATTCCAGCCCCGCCGCCTGGGAGAGAGTCCATTGGAGCACGATCAGGAACCTGATGGAGGGGCTTGGCATCGAATATGAATTTAAGAATGACCAGTAAACGATCCTGGCTTCATACTATTCCACTGCACCCGCTTTTCTTCGCTGCCTATCCCATCCTTGCCCTGCTGTCGTTTAATAGTACCGAGCTGAACATTGCAGCCGGGCTGCGATCGTTGCTCTTATCCATCGTCCTGGGTATCATCCTGTTCCTGATCTTCCGCCTGATGTATCACGATTCAAAACAGAGTGCGCTTGTTTCGAGCGCGGTGTTGATCCTGTTTTATTTCTACGGCCATATCTATAATCTGCTTATAGGAATTAGCATTGGCGGGCTTCATCCATTTCAGCACCTAACGTTGGGGCCGCTCTGGCTGGTTCTTGCTGCCTTGATCGTCTGGTGGGTGTCCCGCAGACCCAGGCATATTTCCACGGCCACCTATAGTCTCAATGTCATGGGTCTGATTCTCCTGACCCTACCCGTGTTCCAGTTGACGTCTTTTTTTGTAGAGCGCAAACGATCCGATGCAAACGCAGAGAACAATCCAACTACTCTGAGTCTCAAACCGGGGAATGAGCCCCCGGATATTTATTACATCATTTTGGATGGATATGGCCGATCCGATGTGTTGAAGGGCTACGGATATGATAACTCGGGCTTTCTGAACGCACTGAGAGAGTCAGGCTTTTTTATTGCCGATTGCGCTCAGAGTAATTATGCCCAGACGAAATTGTCTTTGGCGTCATCCTTGAACTTTAACTATCTTGATGCCCTGGGTGATCAATTTGGTAGCGGGTCAAATGATCGGACCGGGCTAAATGCGTTGATCCACTACAGTGCTGTACGTAAAAACCTGGAGAAGGCGGGTTACAAAACCATCGCCCTTGCCACAGGCTATCCCATGACCGAGCTGACCGATGCAGATCATTATCTTGCTCCCCGGCCAACCTGGCGACGATTGAATGAATTCGAAGTACTTCTTTTGAAAACAACACTGGCTGGGTCGATAGAACGTGGCAGTATTGATATACCAGATCTGACCCCGGAAATATCCCGTGAGCGCACTCTCTTTGCTCTGGAGCAACTCGAGACAATCCCAGACATTCCGGGACCTAAATTTGTTTTTGTCCATGTGGTGAGCCCTCATCCTCCCTATGTATTCGGTCCGACAGGTGGATCGATAGCCCCCGCACAGGAAGGGATCACGAGGGCCGAGCAATCCGGGCTCTATTATCGCGATCAGGCAATGTATATAAGCAGTCGTATAATGGAAATTGTGCCAGGGATCATCGCGAATTCCACTACACCACCTGTCATCGTGATCCAGGGGGATCATGGACCGACGCTGCCCAGCCACCCGCGTGAACGGATGGGTATTTTGAATGCCTACTTCCTACCGGGTGTGGATGCAAATGTGTATTCAACGATTACCCCTGTGAATACGTTTCGAGTCATTTTTAACATATACTTTGGGCAGGACCTTGAATACCTGGATGATGTGAGTTTATATTCATCTTATAGGCGTCCTTTTAACTACAGAGTTATCTCAAATTCCTGCACAACAAACGAGTAGGTGAAAATGTCCAACGATCACATTGTGCTCATTACTGGCGCGGCTGGAGGGATTGGCCGCGCGACTGTTGCTCTCTTTGCTGAAAAAGGCTGGCTCGTCATCGGCGTAGACCGTGCTGATTTCGGCGAAGGGTTTCCATCCAATGGTCTGTTCATCAAATCGGATATATCACGCCCTGAGGATATGCAGGCGATTTTTGAGCAGGCAAATCAGTTCACAGATGGACTCGACGCACTGGTGAACAATGCCGCGTTGCAGGTGGCGAAACCGATCATGGAAACAAGCGTCGAGGAGTGGGATACGGTGATGGCGTCGAATTTACGTTCGGTATTCCTGGGAGTCAAACTTGCCTATCCATTGCTCAAAGCGAATGGCGGCGCAGTAGTGAATGTGTCGTCTGTCCATGCCATTCAGACCTCGGCGAATATCGCTGCCTACGCCGCGTCGAAAGGCGGGTTGCTGGCTCTGACGCGTGCCATGGCGATCGAGTTCGCGCCCGAGAACATCCGTGTCAACGCCATCCTGCCCGGCGCTGTGGATACCCCCATGCTGCGCGCGGGGCTTGGCCGCGGACATGTGGGTCAGGGCGATATGCAGGAGCGGCTCGATAACCTGGCGCGCAAGACGGTCAATGGCAAGGTGGGTAAGCCCGAAGAGATTGCCCATGCCATTTATTTCCTTGCGGATAATGAGCAATCATCCTTTATGACAGGTCAGGCTCTGGTTGTGGATGGCGGGGCGACAGCGCGATTAAGTACGGAATAAAAAGAATTTTTCTCCACATGAAACAGACCCTCAAACGCATCGTCCCACAGCCCATCTGGCATTTTGTTCGTGATACCTACGATGCAGTTCGCCGTATCCCGGAACTGCCCGACGCATATCTTCATCCCTGGCGGCGCGAGAGTATTAAGCGCCTTGCTGAACTGAGGGATGTCCACAAAGGGAAACGTGCCTTCATCATTGGTACCGGTCCCAGCTTAAAACAAACTGACCTCAATAAAATAAGAAATGAAATTACCTTCGGATTGAATCGGAGTTATGTGGCGTTTCCACAATGGGGATTCTCTACCACGTACCTGTGCGTCACAAATGATCTGGTGGTTGAACAGTTTGTAACTGACATTAACGCCCTCACACTTCCCAAGTTCATTGCATGGCGCTCCCATCGTCACTTTTCTCCCGACACGCCCGTTTCAAAAATTCCAAACTTTGTGTATACCTCCTACACGGGCCCACGCTTTGCCACCGATATACGTGGACGTGTCTGGGAGGGCGCAACGGTTACCAATCTGGCGCTCCAGGTTGCATTCCACCTGGGTATTGAAAAAGCCGTCCTGATCGGTGTTGACCACAACTTCACATCCAAGGGGGAGGCAAACAAGACTGTTGTTTCGCAAGGTGATGATCCCAATCACTTCATGCCAAATTATTTTGGCAAGGATACCAAATGGCAGCTGCCTGACCTGGATACATCCGAGATCGGATACATATTTGCACGTGAAGCCTACCGCAAAGCGGGACGAGAAGTGGTGGACGCAACGGTCGGTGGGAAATTAACTGTTTTTCCGAAGGTTGACTATAATTCCCTATTCCCATGAGTAAACTACAACAAAGTCAACATCGCTTCTCACTGGCGCTTGTGATCCCCTTGGTCACACTCTTTGTTTTGGGCGTGGTTTTGCGACTGGTCGATGTGAATGACCCTCCGCTTGATTTCCACACATCACGACAGCTCCGCAATTCGATTGTTGCCCGCGCAATTTACTATGAGTTGTCGCCCGGCGCGGACGAAGAAAGATCCAGGCTTGCAGCTTCATTTGCCAATTCCGTGGGTCATTACGAACCTCCTGTGATCGAGTCGCTTGCGGCGGCTACCTATTTGATGGTGGGTGGCGAAAGCTATGCAGTTCCGCGGTTCTGGCAGACCTTATTTTGGACTTTGGCGGGGGTGGCCTTGTTCGATCTTGCACGGCGTGCCGTTTCGCCGTGGGCGGGTTTGGCGGCCCTGGCCTATTACATGGTTTTGCCGTTCTCGGTGCAGGCCAGTCGTTCATTTCAGCCGGACCCGTTAATGACATCCGCGTTTGTGATCGGCATTTATTATTTGTATCGCTGGTCTGAAGTTGCTGTGGACGCCGATGTGTCGCCGCGTAATCGCAGTTGGACCTGGGCCATACTCGCGGGCGTATTTCTGGGGTTCGCAGTATGGGTGAAGGTTGTCATCGCATTTTTGATCGGAGCATGCGCACTCGCACTGGTCTTGTTTACCCTTCGCAGGGATTTTTGGAAGTCGAAACAGGTTTGGGTGATGGCCTTTCTGATGGTCGCCCCGGCATTTCTGTATTACGTTGTGCTGCATTCAGGGCGCTCCAGCGAATATTTTACAAACTGGTCGGCTGCGCTTTTTAAACTGGTCTCAAGTACTGATTTTTATTCAAAGTGGCTGGCGTTTCTTGGAAGTTTGTTTGGTCTCACAGTTCTGTTCGCAAGCCTTGCAGGCGCATGGATTGCGACCCCACGATTGCGCTGGCTGTTGGTCAGTCTGTGGATTGGTTATCTTGCATACGGTTTGACCCTGCCATTCCAAATGTACACGCACAGTTACTATCATATTCAACTGATACCGCTCATTGCGTTGGGACTGGGAGTGGCGTTGAATCCACTTTTTGAAAAGGTGTCCAGCCTGGATGTAATGGGGCGTGCCGCTTTCATCGCATTGACGGTGGCGGTGATCGGATATCACGCCTGGGTGGCGCGGTCCGTGCTTGTGGCGGAGGATTTTCGGCACGAGCCGAAGGTCTGGGAAAATATCGCGGCGGCGATTCCCGAAGATGCGAATGTCATCGCGTTAACACAGGATTACGGTTTTCGGCTGATGTATTTTGGCTGGCGCAAAGTGGACCTGTGGCCGCTCAATACAGACCTGGCTGCATTGAAGAATGAGAACCGCGACACGGCCGCGCGCTTCAACCAGATCACGGATGGCAATGCTTATTTTCTAGTCACCGCATTCGGTCAGTTGAACCAGCAGCCTGAACTGGGAAGGATCCTGGATGAATACCCTGTTGTGGACAAGGGCGATGGGTTTGTTTTGTATGATCTGCGCCACTGATCGAAACGGATCATGAAACTCGTTTCGATTGTCACGCCTTCGTTCAATCAAGCCCCGTACCTGGAGCAGACGTTGCGTTCTGTTCTCGAACAGGAGTATCCATCTCTGGAATATATTGTTGTTGATGGCGCCTCAACCGATGCGAGTGTGGATATTATCAAAAAGTACATGGACCGCTTGACCTGGTGGGTGAGCGAGAAGGATAGTGGTCAGGGGGATGCGATCAACAAGGGATTGGCGCGCGCAAGTGGTGAGATCATTGCCTGGCTGAACTCGGAC
>JANMSY010000446.1:0-2440 GCA_031389865.1 Anaerolineales bacterium
TCGACGGCTTTCAGTTACAATCTCGGCAGGCATGGTTTTCTTCGTCTCCTTCCCACTTGGCGGTGGTCAGAGAAAGATACCATGCCTTCCTTTCTCGCACTATTCAGATTGCCTGCTACCAACTTTGCGCTGTAATATTAGGCTTCTTATGCAATCCCTGGTAACACAGCACGGACTACTCAATAAGCAGGGATACTTTATTTAATGCAATATGCTGGCTTCTGGACGAATGACTTTGTCATGATGAAGCAAATACTATGTATGCATCGCCACACTACGCACACCCTTAAAGCGGTGTAATGTAAATATCAGGAAGCAACGCCTGATAATGCTCCACAAGAAAATCAGCGGTTGCGAGTGTTCGCAGGATAGCCCCCGCAAGTGCAAAACCATGCTGCAAACCATATTCAAGCGGTTTTTTGTAAAAGTAGGCAAGGGCCATGCCCGCCAGAACGCCATCCCCGGCACCCGCAGAACTCGCAACGGGTATCGAAATGGGGTGGATAAAGTAAGAGCCGCGTGCTGCAAACACGGCGACAGCCCCTTCTGCTCCTAATGTGACGATTACATTGCTGCCAAACTCTGCACATATTTTCCGCGCTGCCTGGTGCACTTCCTGTTGGGACGCGGGCACGTCGCCGAGCAGGTCGCCCAGTTCTGTCAGGTTCGGTTTGATGAGCTCAGGGTGGCTTTTCAGCCCGGCTACCAGTGGCGGTCCACTGGAATCGAAGATCACTGGCACTCCGTAATCATGCGCCTGGGCAATTGCCTCTGCATAAAACTCCACCGGTACACCACCCGGGAGGCTGCCGCCCATCACCACACAGGACGCGCCTTCAAGGGCATTTTGGTATCGAGCAGCAAACTCGGATAAGTGCTGTGGGGAAACATTCAGGCTTGAAGAAGTGATCGTTGACTGCCCCTGACCGGGCACCACGATGATTGAGTTCAGTCGTGTCTCTCCATCGACCCATACGAAGTCCGTCTCTACCCCACGCTCGCGCAGCATTTTGTCCATCCGCAACCCGTTCGGTCCGGCTGCGAAACCGAGCGCCCGCGTTAGAATACCCAGTTTACCGAGGATCCACGAGACGTCTGTTGCTTTGCCGCCCATTCCCCAGGCTGAGTCGGTTGCGCGGATCGTGCTGTTTAGCTGAAAACTCGATAGCTGGAGAGTATGATCGATCCCGGTATTAGGCGTTAGCGTGATGATCATTAAAGGACTGGATCGCCTCACTTAATCTCATTTGCATGGTTTCGGGATCGAGCGGGCCGCCCTCGGGCAGCAAGCGACTCATCAAAATACAATATGCATTCGTATCGATTCTTTCTGTAAGATCGAATGCAGCGTCGAGATCCTTGCCAACCACGAATAAGCCGTGCCAGGGTGCCATCACAGCAGCGGCATACTTTCGGATGGCTTCATCTCTGCCTTGGAACGCGTCGGCAATCACGTCTGCCAGTCTCTCGGAATGCGCGGGAGCAAATTTGGTTACTGGGATCGTATCAAATTTGAGGGTAGCTTCCAGTACCGGTTCGATGGGTTGACCTGAAGCAACAAAGACCATCACGTGACGCGGATGGGAGTGAAGGACAGCTGTGCCATCCGGGAATTCCTGGTAGAGGCGGTAATGCACCTTTGCTTCTCGCGAAACATCCCCATCGCCATCCAGCTTGTTGCCAGACAGGTCACTGACCAGAACCTGATTCGGTTGAAGCTGCCAGTGGCGCCTGCTCCCACTGTAACGCGGCGTGATACATACCGAATCCCCCACTCGAACGCTGATATTCCCGCCCGCGGCATCGGTTAAGTGACGTTCGAAGACCATCTTTCCGGTTTCTGCAATCTTAATTCGTGTTTGAGACAGCATGTCCTTGTCTTTGAAATCTGCGCTTTGCGGATGTCCATCCCGTTCTGCTTCGATCTGGGAAATTATGTCCAATCTTGAGGCATGTCGACCGCCTTCAAACTCAGCCTCCAACCAGGCCTTAACGATCATGCGGGCCAGCGCTGAACCAACCACACGGGACCCCATGGTCAGGACATTGGTGTTGTTATGTTGCCGAGAGAGCATTGCAGAATAGGGTTCACTGCATACGACGGCGCGGATTCCTTTGACTTTGTTTGCCGTGATGGACATTCCCACACCTGTGCCGCAGATCAGGATCCCAAGATCAGCCTGTTTGGAAGAGATGGCTGAAGTCACATCTCTCGCGAAAAGCGGATAATCTGTGCGTTCCGCTGAATGGGCACCGAAATCCTCGTATGGATACCCCAACTCCTCCAGATACGCCTTTACATCATCCTTTAAGGGAAGACCCACATGGTCGCTTCCAATTGCGATTCGCTTTGGCGAATTTAAATCCGTATGATTGTTCATAAGGCTGATCTCCTTAAGTTTCTGTGATGCATCTCATTGTGTCTCGCATCTTCGTTTTG
>JANMSY010000479.1:0-2346 GCA_031389865.1 Anaerolineales bacterium
GGACACATCAGCTCGGCTCGAACGCGCAGATTGGGTGGGTCTCGATGGGAGGCTCCGGGTTCACCGCAAACTTCGATTACGTACATGTGTATGCTCTGGATGATTAAGCTCAGATAACTATCGGTTAAGGCAGATCATAGAAACCATAAAAGCAGGGTCGGCGCACAGCCTGCCCTGCTTTTATGGTTGATGCCAGTGGCTTTGCAGATCCATTTTCACCGGGGTTGCTTAAAATCTTTTTGTAGATAATGCCCATGCATCCTGGCATGGAAGGAAGTAAAATAGAGGTCACATGAAATAGGTGATGCCTTCGTATGGAACCAGCGGAAACGATCCAACCCAATGTTTTTGATACGCCCGACGATGATCAGCAGGCAATGCTCGAGGCGTGGAAGAGATTCACAACCAACCAGCAACTTGATCCCATTGTGCCGCCTGTGATCGCGGCCTCGTGGCGGCGGTCGTGGGGACGTGTAAATCCAAACAACAAGGTTGAATTTACCCGCATGGGAAGTGAATATTTGCTGGCATCACAGACCGCCGTGTTCGATTTAATGGCAATCGCCCGCCCGGTCATGGAGGATGTTTATCAGTGTGTTCAAAAATCGGGGACAGCCATCATCTTAACCAATAGTATTGGGTGTGTGCTTGATATGCTGGGGGACGAAGAAATTATAGAAATCATGAACGATTGGGGAGTTGGAGTTGGAAGTATCGTCTCAGAGGAATTAATTGGCACGTCCTCCATTGGGCTGGCACTCACCGAACGAATGCCGGTACAGGTGGCTGGCCGGGAACATTTCAATCAGCAGTTTCATGGTGTCAGCGGGGCTGCTGCACCCATGTTCGACATCAGCGGCCATTTATTGGGTGTGCTGGGAATTGTCATGCCCATGGAACGTTATCACATCCATTCTCTTGGACTGGTGGCTGCTGCAGCCCGGGCCATCGAGAGCCAGCGACAATCCGATATGCTATTAGCCGAGCAAAACAGTCAACTGGGCCAGTTAAATACAATCCTTTCTGCCATTTCAGACGGCATCCTGGTGCTACACCCGGATCTTGTGGTCGTTCAGGCAAACAACGCTGCCAGTCAGATGCTGGGCATCCCGTCAAAATCGATGATCGGGAAACAGGCCGAAAAGTTATCTGTTATGCCAGCTTTCATAAGAAACGCTGTTTCGCAACGGACTCCGCTAACGGATATGGAAGGTGCAATCGATCTTGGCGATCGAAAGCTCGATTGTCTGATCAGTCTGGATTTTGTATACGGGAGTCATGGCGAACTGCAATGGATCATTGTGACCCTGCGATCGGAACAGAAGGTGCGCAAACTGGTACAGCGTCAGGTGGGGGCAAGCGCTGCATTAACGCTGGCTGATATCCCCGGCGAATCACCACAGATGCACAAAGTCCGTAATTTTGTCAGGTCGGCAGCCGGAGCACAGGCCAGTATACTGATCCGTGGCGAAGTGGGTACAGGCAAGAATGTCCTCGCCAGTGCCATCCATAATGCGGGAGCGCGCAGGGATGGTCCCTTTGTGATTTTTTCGTGTCCTTCCATCCCGAACGAATTGGTCATCAGTGAGCTGCTGGGCTATGATGAAGATGGAAATGGCAGGAACGAGAGTGGACGACCCAGCAAGTTTGAGCTGGCAGAGGGAGGCACAATCTTCTTTCAGGATGTGGATGTTCTCCCATTGGAAGCGCAGGCCATTTTGCTCAATGCGCTGGAACTGGGAGTGATACAGCGTTTGGGAGGTCGTCGGGCTGTGGAAGTGAATGCCCGCATCACCGCATCCACATCGGCCAGCATGGAAATGTTGATCTCTCAAGGTGTATTCCGCCCGGATCTGTACTACCGTTTGAGTACATTCACCATCACGCTACCGTCCCTGCGTGAGCGTCCGCGTGACATCCCACTGGTAGTGGACCGAATCCTGACCCGTTTTAAAAAGCAACTGGGCTATCAGATATCACTTGCCCCTGAAGTGATCGATATTTTCAGAAAGTATTCATGGCCTGGAAATGTGCGTGAAGTGGAGGCTGTTCTAGGTCGTGCTGCCACACAGGTAAGTAGTACTGGCATCATCGAAATGGCCCAGCTCCCGGCAAACGTGCGTCAGATGGAGGCTGCCACGCAGAACATACAAACATCTCTGAGGGTCAGTTCGCTGGATGATATGGAGCGGGAGACAATTTTGCTCACGCTGCAGATGCAGCGGGGAAATGTTTCCCGTATGGCGAAGGTGCTGGGGGTGAGTCGTACTACTCTCTGGCGCAAATTTAGGTCGTATGGCATAGACCCCGGAGAATATCGTTGACATAATTAATAAACGTAGCCGG
>JANMSY010000493.1:0-1688 GCA_031389865.1 Anaerolineales bacterium
TGTGTTCTCCCCCGGCACCACGCCACCGGGGCTGGTGTGTGGTGAGAAGAAATATGGTCCATTCTTTTAGCCACTCCTAACGGGTAGACAGGTAACAAAAAACCCACCGGCAAGTCAAAGCCCAGGGGTTTTAGCAAGTCAAAAATGATCTATTAAATCTTTACCAGCTTATATCCGTCCTTCGAGTCCTGGATGATCCAGCCCAGTGCTGCGATCTCCGCACGCAATTGATCAGACTCTGCCCAATCCTTGTTTGTGCGTGCCTGTAAACGCTTTTCTGCAATTGCGATCACTTCATGCGAAGGAGAATCTTCATAGGGCGGCGCGTTGCAGACCATGTCCCAAACGTGTGGTGGAATGTCCTGCTCGAGCGGGCTGGGGATCTGGAACTCGCCCAATTCCTTCAGGTCAAACGTTGAGCCCGAGGGATGCATCTCGGCAACGCATTCACGTACCAGCGAAATGGAGCTGACCCCGCTGACATCGCATACACCGTTTTCAAAATCCAGAATAATGCCAGTGTGCTCATCCAGGCCCAGTGTCGTGTTCTCCGCAGGGAGAAGGCTACACCATTCGGCGAAGCGGTCCATGCCAATGAAACAGCGGCTGGTATCCAGGTCCTCGCCACCTTCGGCGTTATTCCAATGCGGAACCAGGGAAACGTGCAAACCAAAATCGGCGAAGAAGTTGAGTCCATCCACAACGTGCACGTCCTGGCCGACCTTGAAGATCTCGTACACGGGCAACGCGTGGGCGCCGACAGAAATTGTCGCCGCGGAGGCAAATACAAGCGACGCGCCGAGGCGATGTCTCGCACGGATAACATGCCAGGCCAGCGTATCCTTCAGTTGTCGTATGGCATACGTGGGACTGCCGGGTCCCATGAATATCATGTTGGCAGATAAAAGAGGCTTGATGATCTGCGGATCGTTGGGATCGAACGGCGAATCTTTTTTGCGCGCCGCAACAATATCGAGCACAGGTTTGTAGTTCTGCAAACGGGACTCCATGAACTCGCCCACACGTCCCACCACTTTCGCGGAGTTTAACTCGAAGCCGGCCGGCGTCTCCATCAACGCAATGCGGACCGGGCCATTGAGGTCACGGACCAGCGATTCAAAAATGCGACCTCCTGCGAGAGAGGTCTCCCCTGAACCTAGAAAAGCGATTTTGCCGAGCGTCATGTCAATTGGATGACCTGTTCAATTCATCTATTACTTCGAGCAGCTCAACGCTGGATGGAATATCACTCATCGAAACGCCATAGTGAGCATAACGGATATATCCTTGACGGTCTACAATGCAGCTCAAAGGCATGCGTCCCAGCTTAAAAAGATTGACTTCCTGCCGGTACAGCAACGCCACAGAATGATCCGCATCCGGCAGCCCGATGAAGGGGATTTTTTCATTGCGCCAGTATTGCTCAAATGTTGCGTGCGGGTTGGGCCCGACTGCGATGATCTCTGTACCACGATGGGAAAATTTTTCATAATCGTCACGCAAGCGCGCCAACTGCGCGCGGCAGTACGGTCACATAAAGCCGCGCAGGAATGCCAGTAGAACCGTCCTGCCTCGAAAATCAGACAAACGTACAAAATTGCCCCGCACATCCTTCAGTACAAAGTCAGGCGCAAGATCCCCCGGGGTTACCAATTTACTCATTTTTTTCACCTTCCCCAAATATCTTA
>JANMSY010000520.1:0-14987 GCA_031389865.1 Anaerolineales bacterium
CCGCGAACTTCACGACTCTACCTCTCAGAATCTGACATCCCTTATCGTTGGCTTGCGAATTATGGAAACAAACTGTGCCAAATGTGCGGCGCAATCGAAAGCCACAGACCTGCGCCAGGTTGCATCGAAAACACTTGATGAAGTCCACGACCTTTCCATGCGCCTTCGTCCGCGTGTACTGGACGATCTCGGTCTTGCCGCAGCTTTGGAAAGATTGGTTTCCGAATGGCAGGCACGGCATAAAATTCCAGTGGATGTGGAAATCCAATTACTGGAACGTCTTCCTGGTGAAGTGGAAACTGCCATTTATCGCATTGTGCAGGAAACACTGACCAATATCGCACGGCATGCCGATGCAAGCTCTGCCAGCATTCTGGTGGAACGTCATGGCGATCTGGTGCGCGCCATTGTTGAAGATGACGGCGTTGGCTTCGATGTCGATACCAATCAAGGCGAACGCCACCTGGGTTTGCTCGGTATGCGTGAACGTGCGGAATTGTTGAATGGAACTTTCGTGATTGAGTCATCCCCCGAGCATGGTACCAGTATTTACATTGAGATTCCTTTGCCTGTGAAGGATTCAATGGCGATTGAAAAGGAATACCAATGAGCTCTCTTGTGCGTGTCTTGCTGGCGGATGATCATGCTGTTCTTCGATCTGGCTTGCGCCTCCTGTTGACCAATCAAAATGAATATGATGTAGTGGGAGAAGCGTCCACTGGGACAGAGACCCTGGAACTTGCTGTACAGTTTCAGCCAGACTTGATCCTGCTTGATTTAAGCATGCCTGCATTGGGCGGTTTGGAAGCGCTTCCTACTTTACGAAAACTCGTCCCATCCGCGCGGATTCTGATTCTCACCATGCACGATGATCCCCAATATCTACGGCAGGCCCTCAAGCATGGTGCAAGTGGATACGTTCTCAAGAAAGCCGCTGATGCCGAATTGCTCTCTGCAATGCGGTCAGTTTTGCGCGGTGAAGTATACGTTCACCCTTCCATGACACGGATTTTATTGGAGGACATGCTTCCGAATTCACAAGGCAGTAAGACAGAGAATGCATGGAGCAGCCTAAGTGATCGCGAACAGGAAGTGCTCAAAATGGTGGCTCTTGGTCACACGAGTGCTGAGATCGCCGACCAACTCAGCTTGAGTGCAAAGACAGTGGAAACCTATCGAGCACGCGGAATGGAAAAACTCGGTCTGCGGACACGCGCCGCACTGGTGAAGTTTGCACTGCAGGAAGGTTTAATTAAGAGGGATTGAACAAGCAACTTAGATATTGGGATATAGTGTAAGATATCGTTTGGGCGTTTTTATTAAAAAAAGCTCTCAAAATCACTCTTTTTCCGCTTACCGAGCATGAAAATCCTGTTCAATTGTGTACATTCCTGCCCGTGCGGATATTATGGTGATTCGCTGAAGCCCTGCACCCCGTTCGGGCCGCGAGCCCGCTGGGGCGAGACGGCCTGTGCACATGCACTGGTGACCAAATACCAGAAGCGCATCTCCGGTCCGCTGCTGGATCGTGTTGACATTCATGCCGAAGTGCCGCGCGTGGACTATGAAAAGCTAAGTGGCGATCGGCTGAGTGAATCGTCGGACTCCATCCCTTCACGCGTACAAGCCGCCCGCGATATACAAAACAAACGCTTCGGAATGCAAAGTCTCCCGACTTCGGCGCAAAGTCAGGAGACTTTGCATTCCATCATATGCAATGCCGATATGCGCATCGGGGAGGTGCGGCAGTTTTGCCGGTTGCAGGACGAGGGCGACGCACTGAGCCTGTCGAAGTGTCAAAGTCTGATGCGGGCGGCAATGAGCCAGCTCAACTTATCGGCGCGAGCCTATCACCGCACGCGAAGCGTGAAACTCGCACGCACGATTGCGGACCTGGCAGGGTGTGATGAGATCCAGTCGGTCCACCTGGCGGAGGCGCTGCAATATCGTCCGAAGTTGATGGTGGGGTAGGCATATGTCCTTGACATAAAAATTAACACATTTTTGTTCTTATTGGTTTTTCCAATTTCGCACTTGACAAATTAGGTTCAGGGAATATAATCTGACTAACTTTATTCAGTGAATAAAGTTAGTCTATGGCCCATCCAACTGGAAACCGCGAACTGATCAGAGCAATTAATCGCTCACACGTCTTGAATGCTATCAAGACGCATAGTCCGATCGGTAGGGCGGAGATTGCCCGCAGAACGGGACTTAGCCCTGCTACAGTAACTTCTATATCGGCGAAGTTAATTTCTCAAAATCTGGTTTTGGAAAAGTCTGCCGGGGACTCCAGCGGCGGACGACCTCCCATCTTATTAGTCATCAATCCAAAGGGCGGATATGTCGTCGGTATTAAGCTGACAGAGACCCATGCCATCTGCGCGTTAACGGATCTGGAAGCTTCTGTAAAAGCAAAATCATCCATGCAGCTCTCTGGACACGATCCAGCCCGGGTTGTGGCTGACCTGACGCAAATGGTGCTCGCGTTTATCCGTGAACATAAGATCGCCAAAAAGCAACTCCTTGGCATTGGCATTGGGCTGGCAGGCATTGTTGATGCCGAGGGTGGGATACTGCGCCAGTCACCGATCTATGGTTGGGATAACGTCCCGCTGCGGGATATGCTTCAAAGCAAACTGCACATTCCCGTCTATATTGAAAACGATGTCAATACATTGACTCTCACCGAACGATGGTTCGGCCACGGGCAGGGCGTCGATAACTTCCTGACTGTGACAGTCGGGCGGGGAGTAGGGCTGGGGATCGTGGCGAACGGCCAGTTCTACCGCGGACAGACTGGTGGCGCAGGCGAGTTTGGTCATACCACGATCAATCCGGATGGCCCATTGTGCGCTTGTGGCAAGCATGGCTGCCTAGAGGCTTATATCGGTGACCCTGGCCTGATCCGTTCTGCAAATGATGCTGCTGCCCGTGGTGAACTATCTACTTCGGTTGAAAACGTGGATGATCTGCTGTCACTTGCCCAAACTGGAAACGCAGCTGCGATTCGGATCTTTGACCAGGCTGGTCGCATCCTTGGAATTGGAATTGCCAATCTTATCAATCTATTTAATCCAGAGAAAATTATCATCAGCGGCGAGGGGACGCGTGAAGGTGATTTTCTGTTTGTTCCCATGAAGGAGTCCATCCAGCAAAACACCATGCCTGGATTGTTTAATCCGAATACCGTCGAAATTGCTCCCTGGGGCGATGATGCCTGGGCACGGGGAGCGGCAGGACTGGTGCTCCGTGAAGTATTTGAATCGCCGATCCATAAGAAAGTAGCTGTCCCTGCAGCTGCATAAATTTTTTTGCGCCGAGTTATTTTACTCAGCGAAGAAAGTAGGTGGTACTCTTTCAATAATCACTGTAACGAACCGGACTCAACTTTCAACTATCAGAAATGGAGATTAAGAGAAATGAAAACCAATCGTTTTGTATGGATGTTAATCAGTTTGCTCATCGTTTCGGCAACGGTCCTGGCTGCCTGTGCACCCTCAGCAGCTCCCACCGAAGCTCCAGTTGCGGAAGCTACCGATGTTGCCACGGAAGCTCCCACCGAGGCCCCCGCTGAGGCACCTACCGAAGCATCTGCGCCAGTTGCGCTTCAATATTGGCATACACATAGCGATCCTGAAACAGCCCAATTAGATCAGGTGATCGCTGCATTCGAAGATGCCAATCCTGGCATTACAGTCGAAACGAGCCGCTATGCCTACAATGATTACAAAACCGCTCTTTTAACAGCGATTTCTGGCGGTGAAGTTCCTGACGTGGCGCGTTTGGACATTGCCTGGGTTTCTGAATTTGCTGATCAGGGCGCGCTCGTCCAATTGGATGGCAATCTGCCGGATTTCGATAATATTATCAAAGATACCTTCCCTGGCCCGCTTTCTACCAACTACTGGAATGGTCACTATTACGGCCTGCCTCTGGATACGAACACACAGGTCCTGCTCTGGAATAAAGATGTTTTTGAAAAGGCCGGAATTTCCGCCCCTCCCGCCACCATGGAGGAATTTGCTGCCGTAGCCTGTACGGTTAATCGATCCGCGGCCGAAACCCGATACGGTTATGCCCAGGGTGGCACGTATTTCTGGGCTCCTGCCCCTATCTTCTACGCGATGGGCGGTAAAGTCACAGATGAGCAGATCACGACAGCGACCGATTATGTCAATGGCCCTGAAAGTGTTGCAGCCTTCACTATGCTCAAGGACCTGTATGATCAGGGCTGCATGTCTCCGAACCTGCTGGGTGGTGGCATCGCCACCGACGCCGGACATGCCGAAGACACCTATGCCATGATCATTGACGGCCCCTGGATGGTTGACATTTACAAGAACAACTACCCAGACTTCGAAGTTAATTTTGCTCCCATCCCAACCGGTCCTGATGGCACGACCAGTTCCGTGGTCGGTGGCGAAAACGTTGTGGTACTTGAAGGCACTGCAAATCAGGAAGCAGCCATGAAGTGGGCAGCCTACCTGCTCACCCCCGAAGCCCAAAAGATGATGGCTTCCGTGGGGCAGATGCCGACGCTTGCCTCACTTGCAGGTGACCCTGCCATGCCCCCATACTTTGCGGTTTTCCAGGAACAGCTCAAGACGGCCCAGGCGCGCGTCCCGCATCCCAAATGGTCTGACATGGACAATGCCATTAACAACGCCTACCAGCGTATGCTGAACGGTGACCAAACTCCTCAAGAAGCGCTCGATCAGGCTGCCGAGGAAATCAACGCCCTGCTACAATAGATGCGGTCACTTACCAGTCATCCACTCCAAGATAGGCAGGAGAAAACTCTCAGATGTGGGCGGTGTTGGCCGCCCACATCATTCCCAACAGGCCATGCACACAAAACGTCGTTATTCCGATCTAATTCCTGCATTGATCTTTCTGCTGCCCGGGCTTGTATTGTTCGCATTGTTTTTCCTTGGCCCCATGTTGTATTCATTGCGGATTAGTTTCTTTGAATGGAAGATCGTACATCCGGACCGATCCGTCTTTGTAGGGTTTGAAAACTATCAACGCGCATTGTCCGACTCCATTTTTCAACGCGCGATCCTGAATACCTTTGCCTATACAGTAATTACTGTAACGGCAAAAATGATCCTGGGCCTTGGTGTGGCTTTGCTGCTCAATCAACACATGCCCGGGCGGACCTTTTTCCGCTTGGCTTATTATCTGCCAGTGATCACATCCTGGGTCATCGTCAGCCTGTTATTTGAATACATGTTCAACGGACAAGCCGGACTGGTGAACTACATCCTCAAGGATATCCTTCGTCTCATCCCCAAAGATGTGCTTTGGTTTGCCGACCCGATCCTGACTCTCGTCCCGATCATTCTCCTCGACATCTGGAAGGGAATTGGTTGGGCGGCGATTATATTCCTGGCCGGGTTACAGGCGATCCCTGCAGAACTCTATGAAGCTGCACGCGTGGATGGTGCGGACTCTCTGGCTCAGTTGCGATATATCACCTGGCCTCTGCTTGGACCCACGACAGTTTTCCTCGTGGTTGTGCTGGTCATCGGTGGCCTGAATGCATACGTCCCATTTCAGTTAATGACCAATGGTGGTGACCCGATGGACTTGACTCACTCGGTCCTGACCCTGATGTATGAAGCCACCTTTGGACGTATTGATTTTGGCTATGGCGCGGCCATCAGCTACCTGTTGACAGTCTTCGTATTCATCATCAGCCTCATCGAGCTCCGTTTGATGAGACAGCAGGCGGCGTAGTATGGATCGAACGTCGCAACGAAATTTGGGAACGTTGCTCAGGATTGTCATCCTGATTTTAGGATTGGGCTTTGTGCTTCTTCCTATTTGGTATATGGTCGTCACATCATTCAAACCTCAAACGATGATCTTCGAACTTCCACCGCGCTTGTGGCCGCAGATCTGGACTCTCAAGAACTACATCGCCGCTTTCGGCAAGGATCATTTCGGTCTGTATTTTCTGAACAGTTCCAAAGTCGCAATTGCTAGCACCCTTTTAACAGTACTGATTTCATCCATGCTGGCCTTCGTGTTTGCCCGCTTGCGCTTTCCCGGCAAGGAAACCTTGTTTTATATTTTCCTGCTCGGCATGATGGTCCCACCTGTTATGCTGATCATTCCCCAATTTATTGTCGCTAAATGGTTAAGCCTTTTCAATCACCTGGGATTAATTCTGGTTTACACCACCATGAATATCTCCATGCAAACCTTTTTGCTGCGCGGCGTGTTTGAGAATGTGCCGCGAGATTTGGAGGAAGCCGCGCTCATTGATGGCGCCGGCCCGTGGACGATTTTCTGGAGCATCATTCTTCCGCTTTCATGGCCAGGTGTTTCTGTAGTCATCATCAACACATTTCTTTATAGCTGGGAGGAATTTGCCTGGGCGAATGTGGCGATCAAAAACGCCAGCCAGCGTACTTTGCCCATCGGCATCGCACTCTTCCAAAGCGAACATCTCACTGAATGGGGTCAGGTCTTCGCGGCCTCATTGGTCGCGCTGGTGCCTGTGTTGGTCATCTTCATCATCTTCCAACGGCATTTTGTTCAAGGTATTTCCACCACTGGTCTAAAGGGTTAATATGCGCATTGTTGATTTTTATCCATCGCAAGGAAGTTTTTCTCCTGGCGAAACTGTCGCATTTCTTATTGACATTGAAGCCTCTGCTCCCCAATCCATTTCGCTTCAAATTTTTATTCAACACCTCACCGAACAACCGATTCTCATCGAACAATCTGTACAGCTTGTGCCTGGTGAACAAACCGTTCAAATGAACTGGATACCTCCCGTCAAACCAGCGGGATATTCGGCCAAACTCTCGATTTACCCGACTAGCCTATCTCCCGCCTTACATGCGACGACTGCCTTCGATGTTCTTTCCAGTTGGACTGATTTCCCTCGTTATGGTTTTCTCACAGACTTTAGCGCCTCTCGTGCGGACCCTGAATCTGTTCTCAAAAAACTGACGCGTTACCACATCAACGGACTGCAGTTTTACGACTGGCAATATCGCCACGACCAATTATTGTCTCCCACCGAGGAATATATCGATCCACTTGGGCGTGAGATGTCGCTGGCCTCGATCCGAAAGTTGGTGAATGCCGCCCATCAACACGGCATGGCTGCCATACCGTACCTCGCCATTTATGCCGCCTCCGCTGATTTCTGGCGCATACATCCTGACTGGGCACTCTATGATGAAGGAGGAAATCCCATTGTCTTTGGCGAAAACTTCCTTGGGCTGATGGACCCATCCGCTGCCAGTTCATGGAGTCAACACCTGCTAAATGAAAGCGTACATGCCTTGCAGGAAATTCCCTTTGATGGCTTGCATATTGACCAGTATGGTGATCCCAAAAGCGCTTGGAATGTGCAACATAATCCTGTGGATCTCCCGCAAGCCTTTGTGAATTTCATTCAGTCTGCTTCCGATCGACATCCTAACAAAACAATCTTATTCAACGCTGTCGGCAACTGGCCGATTGAAGCATTGGCCGAATCTGCTGTTGATTTTATGTATATTGAAGTCTGGCCACCTGATGTGGAGTATCGTCATCTGGCAGAAATCGTTTTGAACGCAGTACGCCTTTCTCAAGGAAAGGCTGTTGTGATCGCGCTTTACCTGCCGGCCAATCAGCCTGCCAATATCCTTATTGTAGATGCAGTTATTCTAGCCTGCGGCGGCACACGCATCGAATTGGGTGAGGAGGCACGATTGCTCTCTGATCCCTACTTTCCCAAACACGAAGAAATCCCATCCGATCTGTACTCAGAATTGCGACAATTCTCAGATTTCATGGTCCGCAACGGCGAATGGTTGAGCCCTTACACTTTGTCCGCAACCGAGAGAGAAATATGGTCGCCGGCCGAGTTGACTCCCAAATTCATTTCCACTGACGAAGCCATTTGGACTGTGGCGCGGACTTATCCCAAAAAAATCGTTGTCGAATTAGTCAACTTCACAAATCTCGGTCCTAATCAACGTTGGGATGAAGCCCACGCTGCCCCAACTCCTTGCCAGAATGTCTATATAAGAATTCAGCTGCCACAACGACCTGCTCAAATTTTCTGGGATTGCCCCGAGCACACCAATGGGCCACAAGTGTTAAATTTTGAACACTCCAATGGAACGTTGACATTTCAGATTCCACAAATCAATTTCATAGGTTTGGTTGCTATCCATGAATGACTTATATCAACGCAGTATTGAAATTATTCTTGAAAATCAATCGGCAGGCGGCTCTTATATCGCCAGTCCAAATTTCCCCACATATCATTATTGCTGGATCCGGGATGGTTCATTCATCGCCTACGCCATGGATTTAGCCGGTCAGCATGGCATCGCCCACCGTTTTCATCACTGGGTCGCTGAGCGTATCAATGAGCGCAAAGACTTGGTGCGTACGGGCCTCGTCAAAGCGCGTTCTGGCGCAAGGCTTACCGAGTCTGAGATCCTGCACACGCGCTATCGCTTGGATGGAACAAATGGAGAACAGGGCAACTGGCCGAACTTTCAGCTCGATGGATTTGGCACATGGCTTTGGGCGCTCAATGAACATCAGAAGCAAAGCCCCGAAATTCGACTCTCGCAAGACTTGTTGGATGCCGCTGAACTTGTGGCAGACTATTTAAGCGAACTCTGGCCGCTTCCCTGTTATGATTGCTGGGAGGAATTTCCCGATTCTGTTCACCCATACACACTCGCCGCGATCTATGGCGGGCTTCAGGCTCATGCCACACTGACGGACAGAAATCATCAATCGGTGACAGATGCAATTCGAAAGCGATTGCTCGCCGACGCACAGCCGTTTGGTCACTTTGTAAAATTCCCCGATGCGCCCGCTGTCGATGCGAGTCTGTTGGGATTGGTTGTCCCATATGGTGTTGTCGCTCCCGATGATCCGATTATGCTCAAAACTGTGGAGTGGATCGAATCGACCATTTTGCATGATGGTGGACTTCATCGTTACGCAGAAGATTCTTATTACGGCGGTGGTGCATGGGTTCTGCTGACTGCCTGGCTGGGTTGGTACTACATCGAACTGGCGACCAAATGTCCGGATCTGTCACCTGGCCTTCAACAGAAGATCCAGACCTGCCAGAGTTGGATTGAATCGCGTGCGGGAGAGAATCTAAATTTACCCGAACAGGTTGCGGAAGACTTAAATGTTCCATCTTATTATTCAATCTGGGCGGAACGCTGGGGTGAGATTGCATCACCGTTGTTATGGTCACATGCCAAATATATAATTCTCCGTTCCAAGAAATCTAATTTGCCCAAATAGGATTTCTTATTCGATTGACTTTTAGAGGAAAGAAATTTTAGTAACTAATCTCAAGAAGAGCTCTCAAGATCGCCCGTCCATCCTTTATCGAACATCAAAAATATGTCCGATTGTGTGCCCGTGCGGATACTATGGTGATTCACTGAAGCCGTGCAGCTGTGCACATGCACTGGTGACCAAATACCAGAAGCGCATCTTCGGTCCGCTGCTGGACCGCATTGACATTCATGCCGAAGTGCCGCGTGTGGATTATGAAAAGCTAAGTGGCGATCGCCTGAGTGAATCGTCGGACTCCATCCGTTCACGCGTACAAGCCGCCCGCGATATACAAAACAAACGCTTCTCCATTATCGGTGATAACCACCACATGCAGAGCGTGAGCTTGCCCACACGTTTGCCGACCTGGCGAGGAATGCATCTTATTCGTCTATGGAAATTCAAACACCAACATCGGCCGGCCACTGGGCACGGTGCGGGGAGCGAGGCGTCGCAAACGGTCTGGGGTGGCGCGCGGGTCGAGCAGGCCATCGCGCACAAAGGCGAGGAGTTGATCAAATTGTGAGTCGGTGAGGACAATGGGAGTAGAGATGGCTGGATCAAGGCGGGCCAGGACAGGAGCCATTGGCCCGAGTGGACCGCTCAAGTCAGTAGGCAGATCCTGACTGGCCGGGGTGTAATTCGATACTGACTCGATTATATTCAAGTGATGGCGAATCGCATCGTCCAAACGGGTGAAAGCCCCGTTATGCATAAAGGTTGGTTGGACGGCTACATTGCGCAGCGGCGAAGTGCGAAATTTGTAACGGTCCGCAGCGTCGCCGGTGATTTGTTCCAAACCAAAGTCTTCATTGAGTCCCGGTCCATCAAAAATCGCATTGGTCAGGGCGGGCGCAATCTGTGGGACCCCAAGCACATGCTCCTGAAAATCACTAAACATTTCATTAGACTGGCCAGCCACGCTGTGACAGATCGAACAGCGGGCCGCACCAAAGAACAATAACGCCCCTTGCTTTTCATCCACGTTCAACGCACGTAGTTCGCCGCGCGCAAAACGGTCAATGGGTGCGTTCGCAAACGTCAGCGTGAATTCAAATTCAGCGATAGCCTGCGCAAACATCTCATAGGTGATCGGTTCTCCGGCTTTGACCGCAGGAAAACTTTTGGCGAACAATTTTCGGTACGCGGGAGTGGCATTCAAGCGTTTGATGACTTCAGCTCGAATGGCATCATTATCGCCGACGAAGTCGAACCCAGCTGCTTCATTCCGCTCGGTCGGGGGGATGAACGCCTGGGCTGACAGCAAGTGCGGCTGGACGGAAAGTGTACTTCCTTCCGGGAGCGGAAACTGGAAACCGGCGCGATTGTCGAAAGGATCACTGGAGGAGGCGGCAAACCGCGAGTTCCACATGAGTCGCGGAAAGAAGGCAGTATTGATGACCATCGGCGCACGGCGCATGTTGCGCGGCCCGGCACGATGCGGCCCCACCACCTGATTACTGTCGATGCCAATGGCGATGGATTGGGTGTCACCAAAACCGGCGGAGGGCGAATGACAACCTGCGCAGCTGTTGTCATCATTCAGGCCGGTCAGGGTATCGAACCACAGCATCCGCCCCAGGTCGGCCAGTTGCAGATCCAGGCGGCGGCCCAGGCGCTGCTCGAGCGTGGACTCGATGCGGCCCGTGAAACCAGCCTCCCGCAGTACTGCCTGCAATTCTTCATCCAGGGAAGCGGCCTGCGCCGAGGCACGCTGATGGGGCATCGCCGCGATGGAAAGGCCCAACAGGCACAGGCTAAGGAGTGTCCAGAGGCGGACGTGGATGATTGATGTCTTTGGCATGATACACCTTCCGGTGGAGACACGTCATAGGCAACGCGTGACGATAGAGTAAATGCACACGGACGAACACGGATTGTTGATGCTCACTGTTCGTCCGTGCAGTCTACTCCCCCTCAACTCGTTATTACAGCGGGTCGCACGCAAAAACGAGGTCAGGGTCGCCGTGGATTTGCTCCCAATTATCGACCGGCGGCCAGAGATTGGGTTGGGTAAACGTCCAGCGCCAATTGAAACCGACACTGTAGTGTGGGCCGGGGCCGGTCAGGGAAAAACTATCATTCATGCTGATCGTGGTAAATCCGCTCGGCAGGATGGTCTCGGTGCTGGAGTTGTGATAGACGAATTTGTGTACACCGCCATTGCTATCGGTGGCAACGCCCTTGATCAGGTTGTTGATGCGAACCACGGTGCTTCCATCCGCCAGCGTACGGGTGTTGATAATGGCCACGCTCTCACCCCAGCCTTCGACCGAAACTCCGGCTGGGAGAAGGGGGCATTGGTCGGCGGGGATGGTAAAGCTCACAGGACCAGTGACCACTTGATGGTCCGTAGCCGAGCCTGCCGCGACCGGTGAAACCCCAACGAACAACACTAAGGCGAGCAGAACGTGAACCGTAAGTTTACGAGAAAGGGACATAGGTTTCTCCTTGTAGATATTGAATAAACGGATCAAACGCGTGCGGCATGGTTACAGGTTAAAACAGACATGGTCCTGACCATCGAGGGGTAATTTATTTTTTGCGCCTCCTTCCCCGGCATTGCCGGACAAACATCGCAGACCTGTAGGAGCATGTCTTTGCAGGTGCACTGCGGCGTCAGCAGGGGTCTGTGCTCCCCCATAGGGACGCAGCAAAGACCCTGCGTCCTTCTGTCAGAAATGCCTAGATGATGGTTGGCCTATTTAGGCGAATGCTTGTATAATTTACCAAAATTGGGTGATTTAGACAATGTAAAAACTGATACAAAAACTGATACAAACTGAACGACATGCAGGAAGAAATCTCCTTTGGGATCTGGCTTCGTAAACAGCGCCACGCGTTGGACTTAACCCGGCAAGCCTTCGCCGATCAGGTGGGTTGCGCGGAAGTGACGCTGCGCCGGATCGAAGCAGGAACACTTAAACCATCGAAAGAACTTGCTAATCTACTTCTCGAGAAGCTTGGCACACCAGAAGGTGAACGCTCGCGATGGATTTCCTTTGCACGGGGAAGGTCAGGTTTTCCCTCTCAACCCTTTCCACCGTTAAACAAACCAAAATCAAACCTACCTACTCCCCTGACAACCTTTATTGGTCGAGAAAAAGAACAATTAGATATCATCCAGCTTATTACCAAACATCGCCTGGTAACGCTTACAGGCTCAGGTGGTGTGGGAAAAACTCGTCTATCCATAAAAATCGGGGAACAAATCCTGGAAAATTATCCAGATGGCGTGTGGTTGGCAGAACTTGCACCCATCCTTGACCCTCTACTCGTTCCCCGGACTACCGCCATTGCTATCGGTTTGCGTGACGAGCCACAACGTCCGGTGATTGAGATGTTGTGCGATTATCTGTGCGAAAAGAGTATGCTTATCATCTTGGATAATTGTGAACATCTCTTAGAAAGCTGCTCACAAATGGTAGATCGAGTGTTGCGGGCTGCCCCAAATGTTCACATACTGGCTACTAGTCGCGAATCTTTGGGTGTTGATGGCGAACTTACCTATCGTGTCCCTTCGCTGGGATTACCGGACTTGAATAATCTCCCTCCTACAGAGTCCCTGAGTCAATATGAAGCAGTGCAGCTTTTTATAGACCGTGCTACCTCTGCCGTTCCAGCCCTCACAGTATCTAAAGACAACGCACCTTTGCTTGCCCAAATATGTGCTCGCATGGAAGGAATTCCTCTTGCCATCGAGCTTGCTGCGGCTAAGGTACGGGTGCTTAGCATTGAGCAAATCGCTGAGCGGTTGGATGACCGGTTTAGCTTATTAACCAGCGGGAATCGTGCTGCACTTCCGCGTTATCAGACCCTTCGGGCTACGATTGATTGGAGCTACAACTTACTTTCGCTCGTGGAACAAATCTTGTTTAGAAGATTATCGGCCTTTGTTGGAGGTTGGACTCTTAAAGCAGCAGAGTCAGTTTGTATTGATGAATCAGTCAAAAGGGAAGACATCCTGAATCTGATGGAAAAGCTAGTTAACAAGTCGCTAGTTATTACAGAAGAATCCCACCACGAATTAAGGTATGGCATGCTGGAGACCTTACGGCAATATGCGCACGAGAAGTTGGTTGAATCGGGGGAAACCGATCCTCTGCAAGATAAACATTTGGAATTCTATTTAAACCTGGCAGAAACTGCCGAGCCACACATCATACGGCCGGAGCAGGTGGAATGGTTGCCTGTGCTGGAGGCTGACTATGAAAACATACGTGTCGCATTGGAGTGGGCGTTGAGCAAGGAATCGCCTGAACCCTCGCAGAACTTTTGTGTGGACTTGCATTGGTTTTGGAAAGTTCGAGGTTATTGGTTAGAAGGACTCAATTGGTTAGAAAGAGCGTTGGCAAAATCCTCTCAGAATGAAAGCAAGAATGAGAAACTTGTCCGTGCACGAGCCTTAGCCGTCCATACTTCACTTAAGATGCAGTTGGGAATTGCTGAAGGAGCGTTGGCTTCCGCACAGGCAAGCCTTGTGTTGGCGTTAGAGGTTTCGGACAAAAAAGCCGTTGCCATCGCCAAGTTTTACACGGGAGTCGCACTTCGTGGAGCGGATGATGAGCAAGCCCATTCTTTCCTTGAGCAAAGCTTTGCCGAATTTCAAGAACTCAACGAAGTATTTTGGCAGGCATATTGTTTTTTTTGGCTAAGTTTTTTTCTTGGAGCACCCAAGTTCAAAAGTCGTGATATCTTCGTAAGAGAGCTCGAACTCGCTCGCAACGCGGGGGAACGATTAGTCCTGTCAAATATTTTATATTTCTATGCCTATTTCCTTCTTGCAATCAATCACTTCGAAGAAGCTAAGGAGAGTGCAGAAGAATCCGATAGATTACTTAAGCAGATCGGATCAGAGGGAACCAGTGTAAATGTTCTACTGCTGGGAGACATTGCTTGGCTGGAGGGCGATGCTCAAAAGGCCCGGTCCCTTTACGCAAAGGCAGAAGAGTCTCAGCGCGTGTTAGGGAATAAACTCTTCACATCCATTTGTATGACAGGGCTCGGGTTTCTACTTATGGAAGAGGAAGATTTAGATGGAGCACAGGTATATCTCGAGCAAGCACTCGTACTTTCGCGCGAAACAGGACGTAAGGATTTTATCGGTAAACAACTGCTCCAGTTGAGCAATCTTTTTTATCTGCAAGGGAAGCGCGAAGCGTTCAGGCAGAGCGTGAAAGAAGGCTTCTCTCTAAATAAATACTTGTTCACATCTGATAAGGCGGTTTTTTTGGTGACTATCCTTGGCTCTCTCTATTTTCAAGAGCCGGAAAATTCCTCACGGTTGCTGGGCGTCATTAATAAATATGAAAAGGAAAATTATATTCCATTTGCATCAGTAGTCAGAGAAAAACGCTATTGTGTACGCGCGGAGGCACATGCCCGTAAATTGCTTGGAAAGGCCGCTTTTGAGGCTGCGTTTGCGGAGGGGCAGAAGATGTCTCTGGATGAAGGACTGGATTTGGCATTGAAGACCGTGGAAGGGATGTAGATGCCCACAAGCCTTATATATCCAATCTGAGAAATCAACAGTAATTCTGTAGGGAAAAACCAAGGGTTGATTGTGACCACTTTGTGCTGCTTGCTGCAATGAATCCCTGCCCGTGCGGCTATTATGGTGACTCGCTCAAGCCGTGTACCCCGTTCGGGCCGCGAGCCCGCCGGGG
>JANMSY010000548.1:0-4948 GCA_031389865.1 Anaerolineales bacterium
AAAGATAAGAGGCTGCGATGGGGACGATCCGGACATGGATGTGGATGAAGCCTCAGGTGCGCTGGCGGTCATTTCAACGAGATCAGCCGCGGACGGAGACTCGACGCGCTGTGCGGTAATGGAACCATCTGCCGCAACAACAGCCTCCACTTTGACAGTATCACCCATCAGGAACGATCCATCCCGAATCACGGATTGATCCACTTTGATGGTCTGCCCATTGATCAACCACTGGTCTCCATTAATGCTTTCGATCGCACCCGTAAACACAACTTTAGTCGAAAGGGTCTGGTCCCCGGCCGAGTCAGCCGGAGCAGATGTGCGGGCAGGAGCCGCGGCGCATGCACTGAGTAGAATTCCGACCAGGATGATACCCATACGCAAAAATTTGATTGCTTTCATTTTTACCTCACTATTGAATTGAATTGGTTTCATTTGAGTAGTCGCATTCCCTTCAAAAAAGTTACGGGCCGATTCGCAGGAATTTTGCTTGTGCTTGAAAAACGTTATACTTAGCTTGCGTTAACTTATATCTCCAAACGTTTTTCGAGTTCTCCGGGATTTACGGTGATTGCCAAATCCCGTCGATCTAGGCAGACGACTAATTTTTACGCCGGGGCTGGGGCTCTGGATTGGGCAATCCAGCCCAGCAACATGGCAACTCCTATAGAACCCTTCTTAGAGGCCGTATGGATATTCAAGGTGCATACAACGCATGGGCGGACACGTACGACAGCGATGAAAACCTGACACGTGATCTCGATCAAAAAGTGATGCAAGACTCACTCGCCAGTTTACATTTCGGGTCGATCCTGGAGCTCGGCTGCGGGACAGGCAAGAACACAGCGTTCCTGGCGGAGATTGGACAAACCGTTCTTGCCGTGGATTTTTCGCAGGGGATGATCGGGAAAGCCAGGGAGAAGGTGCAGGCGCAGAACGTCCGTTTTTCGCAAATGGACATCACCCAAAGATGGATCTTTGATGACCAGTCGTTTGACCTGATCGTCTGCGACCTTGTGCTGGAACACATACAGGATCTCTCCTTTGTATTCGCCGAAGCCGCGCGGACCCTGCAGCCCAAAGGCAGGTTTTTCCTCAACGAACTCCACCCGTTCAGGCAATATGAAGGCGGGAAAGCCAGGTTCCATCGGGATAAGGAAAGGATCGAAGTGGAGGCGTTCACTCATCACATTTCGGATTTCCTGAACGCTGCGACATCCCACAGGTTGAGTTTGGTGAAGCTGGCTGAATACTGGCACGAAGCGGACGAAAACAAACCGCCGCGGCTCATCTCATTGTCCTTCAGTAGACTTTGATGATTCTCTAACAAAACTCTTATCACCCGCTCAACCGACACGACTTAAAATACTTTCACAGGATATCAATCACCCCTGTTCCGGGACGCTTGATGCTCTGGGATCATGGGGATATGAAACTCTATAGCAGGAGACAAATATGACCGACACAACACCAACCGAAACACCTGAAAATGTTCAACAATTTTCATTTAAAGCCGAGACCAAGCAACTACTCAATATTCTGATCCATTCCCTGTATAAAGATCGGGAGGTATTCCTGCGGGAATTGCTCTCGAACGCGTCCGATGCGCTCAACCGTCTGCGCTTCGAGATGGTAACGAACAGAAATGTGGTCGACCCACAAGCCGAGCTGAAGATTCATATTACAGCGGACAAAGACGCGCGCATGCTCACCATCCAGGATACCGGCCTCGGAATGACAAAGGACGAGGTCATTGAGAATCTGGGCACAATCGCCCAATCGGGGGCTCGCAAGTTCATCGAAGCTACACGAGATCAAAAGGTGGATTTCTCCCAGGTCATCGGTCAGTTTGGCGTGGGATTCTATTCCGTGTTCATGGTGGCAGACTGGGTACGGGTCACATCGCGTTCGGCTGACCCGCAAGCGGAGGCGGTGAGCTGGTACGCCACAGGGGAAGACAACTATCAGGTCAGCGCGGCAGAAATGAGCGAGCGCGGCACGAAGGTGGAGATCAAGATGAAGGAGGACGCGGCCGAATTCGCGGAGGAGTTCCGCCTGAAGAACATCATCCACAAGCATTCAGATTACATTGGTTTCCCCATTACGATCGGTGATGCCAATGAACCCGTCAACAAACAGACATCCCTGTGGCGCACGTCAAAACAGGATGTGAAGGAAGATCAATACAAAGAGTTTTACCGCCAGACAACGTTGGACTTTGAAGATCCGTTGCTGCATATTCATATCGTCACAGATGCTCCAGTGCAGTTGTACGCGCTGCTGTTTGTCCCGGGCAAATTCGACCGCGGCATGTTCTCGTTGCGGAAGGACGAGGGGCTCCGGCTGTATTCGCGCAATATTCTGATCGATGAATACAATAAGGATCTGCTGCCCGAATATTTGCGCTTCGTGCAGGGCGTGGTCGATTCGGAGGATCTGCCGCTCAATGTTTCGCGTGAGACCGTCCAATCCAGTGGGCTGATGCCCAAGCTCAAAAAAGTACTGACCAACCAGGTCCTGAAAGATTTGGAAACACTGGCAAAAAATAGTGCCGAGAAATATCAGACGTTCTGGCAGGAGTTTGGCGGCTACATCAAACAGGGACTTGCAGCCAATACAGCGGAAGGCGAAAAACTTCATTCCTTGTTGCGCTTCAAGACCAACCTGAATCCTGAAATCTGGTCTTCGCTGGAGGAGTACGTTTCGCGCATGAAAGAGGGACAGAAGGTCATCTATTACATTGTCGGTGATGATGCGAAGTCCGTGCTGCGCAGTCCGCATTTGGATTATTTTCACTCGCAGGGGACGGAAGTGCTGCTGTTGACCGAGCCGATGGATTCATTCATGCTAATGGGCTTGCGTACGTACAAGGATTTTGAACTGAAGAATGTTGCACAGGCCGATGTGGATGCCGCGCAGAAACCAAAAGAAGAGAGTGAAGCCGGGAAGATCTCCGACACCGATTTCAATTCATTGGTCGAACGCTTCAAAGAGGTCCTCGGCGAACGCGTGACCGACGTCCGCGCCAGCAACCGGCTTTCACAGTCCGTGGCCCGCCTGGTGGACCCTGAGGGAGCGCTTAACCCTGAACTGCAGCGCGTGTACAAATACCTCGGCCAGGAATATGAAGCTCCGAAGAAAGTTCTGGAATTGAATCCCTCCCATTCCATTTTGAAAAACCTGCTCAACCTGGAATCAGGATCGGAGCTGCAAACCACGATCATCGAGCAGATCTACGATAGTGCCCTGCTGGTCGAAGGTCTGCATCCAGACCCCTCGAGCATGGCGTCGCGAGTACAGCAAATTATTGAAGCGGCGTTGGCGAGGAATTCAAAGTAAAAAAGCGACAGTCACTCAAAAGGTGACTGTCGCTTTTTCAATCCGGGCTAATCTTTACAAAGTCTGTTTGCTTATCCCCCACCACCCCGACTGGCCCAATGATATAACGCATAAACCTCGAGCGCAAAGGGCAGATAACCGCCATACCCGAGCAGGGGCATTTCGAAGACGTGCAGCCATTCTCCCATGGGACGTGGTAGATCCACTTGGGATATGCATGGTAATTCCACATCTCCCAGAAGAACGCGGTCAGCAGGACTCCGAGCCATAGCACAATGACAGGACGCCAATCCCCTTTTTGAGTCCAGTGTGCGAGCGAGCGATTCCCCAGCCAGATGTTAATCGGTTCGAGAATGAAATAGAGGGAAATCCAGATAAAGGGGAAAAAGATCCTGGGCCAGACCCACATCAAGGCGAGCATGACCCAGCCAGCCGCGTGCGGGCATCCGGGCTTTTTCACTGACAACATTTTTGATTATCGTAGTACTTGTCATATCCCAAGTGTACACTGGGAAAATAAAATATGCGACAAATCATGCTGAATGATTGATGCCTTAATCAGATGGATAGACTGCCACCCTTACACCCTGAAGATCTGCTGACCTGGATAACAAATTACTCTCCTCGCTCTTCAACGTCTGATCCAAAAAGGCCAGCGTATATGTTTGTATCAGACTCATGATTTGATCGGCACGGTTTGCAATCGGGAGCAGATTCGGCTGGAGCAGCGGACCATCCGTAAAGCTCTCATGCGTGGCATCGTGAACGACGACCCAGTAGTTCTCTGCCATGGATTCAAATTTCTCGATCAATTTGGGATGGAGTTGTGATTCCTTGGTGATGAACATAAATGGCTGCCCGGGTGGAACGGCTGTCTCTTCGGCGGAGAATGGACCGCCCCTCTGGATACCGTCCAGGTTCAGGCATGCACGAAAATTGACATTTGCCTTGCAGGCCTCTGAAGCCGTAACGCCTCCCAACGAATGGCCTGCCACTGCAACAGACGTTAGATCCAGCATTCCTGCGAACGTACCGTTTACATTTGAATTTAATGTCTCCAATTGCTTCAGGGCGAAGAGCACATCCGCTGTCCTCACCTTGATACGCTCTGCAACAAATTCTTCATTTGCGCTCATCTCAAGGGAAAGCTGTTCCCTGTAAAATTGAGCGACCCTGTGATCAGACAGTTCCACCGCTGCAACATCATAGGGATGATTTAATCCAACTACGATATAACCATGACTGGCAAGCTCGCTGGCGAGAACCGTATAAAACTCCACGTTTGTTCCATTGCCAGGTGAAAAGATAACGATTGGATACGGTTTCACAGCGCCTGCCACTTCCGCATTCCATAGGTTATCGGCACGGATGAATTGAAGACCGTACACTTTCCAGGATTCAACTTCGCCGCTTTCGACCAGGGATCTCGATACCGTTGAAAGCTCAGGAAAGTAAGAACTCTTTGGCTCAGTTCCATGTTTCGCCGGATACCAAATCAGAGCAACGACTTCACGAAAGTCGTTTGGGTCATTTGTCATTGCCTCTGGTCTCGAAAAATCCACCCATTTCAAAACTGTCTGGCCGACAGAATAAGGCCCGGTCGGGGCAG
>JANMSY010000549.1:0-2300 GCA_031389865.1 Anaerolineales bacterium
AGCCAGGACATGCCCGAGTCGGGACGATCTCAACCGGCCATTATTGCCCTGGCGAATCATTTGATCGACTGGGTGATGACATTACATCCAGACCCGCATGTGCGCGGCGCATTAAGCACGCCATACATCGTCCCTGTCCCGCAGAACGACCCCCAGAAAAACCCGCCTGATAACCCGCAAGGGGTCAAATTTATCAGCAAAAGATATACACCTGAAGAGGAATTGGAAGCCGTGGTCAAATCGGCAAAAGGTCTCCTCGATTCCGTGTGGGATTTCCCTGATGAAGAAAAGCCGACGATTGCGATCCTTGTGCCGCGCAATCATCGAGGCATTGAAGTTGTTGAAGCGCTCCGGAAACGCGGAGTCGAAACCGTTGAATTGATCTCGTCCACATCCACGACGCGCGCCGCTGCGGGAGCGTTGAACTACGTGCTGTCCTATCTGGCAGACCCACAGTCCGCGAGCAAACTCGCCAAAGCCTATCAGGTGTTTAGGCGGGATTGGCGGGATGCACCCGCGGGTCGAGTAGTTCCCAGTGATAATGAGGAACGTACCAAGGGCGACCCTGAGGAGACTGCTTCGCAAAGCGCGCTTGCAGCGACACTTAAAGCTGATGCCGAGATCGCCAAGTTACGGAGTGTGCTGATCCAAAAGACCGCGTCACTTTTGCGCAAGATGGGGAATGTGGAAGATTTCATCGCCCCCCTCAGCCCGGCCTTCTCCCAAAGGGCGAGGGGGTCAGTTGACTGGCTGGCAGCTATCGGAGAGGAGGAACCGGAGCACGTCGTCCAGGAGCTGGCGGAGTTCCGTGTCAACGTCCAGCGCTGGTTGAACGCGGTCATGCTTCCCATCGATCAGCTGGTGCTGACACTGGCGCAGGATATTTTCACATCCGCCGCGGATCTGGCGCTGGCTCATAAACTGGCACTGGTGCTCGGGCAGGCCGCGGATGAACATCCCGATTGGCGCCTGCCTGAGCTGACCTCCGAACTGGCGGTGATCGCGAAGAACGAACGGCGCTTCATTGGTTTCTCCTCGGACGACTCGGGCTTTGACCCTGAACGGCACCGTGGCAAGGTCGTGGTGACGACGATGCACAAGGCGAAGGGGTTGGAATGGGACCGTGTGTATCTGATGTCGGTCAATAATTATGACTTCCCATCGAACATGCCAAATGACCGTTTTATTTCGGAGAAGTGGTTTATCCGTGGCGGGTTGAATCTCGAAGCGGAGGCGCTGGCGCAATTGAACACGCTCGAGTCGATGGGTGAATATGACTGGTATGAGGAAGGCGCGGCAACGATGGAGTCGCGGTTGGGATATGTGAAGGAACGCCTGCGCCTGTTCTATGTGGGTCTCACCCGCGCGAAACGGGAATTGATCGTCACCTGGAATACAGGCCGCCAGGGTGATGCGATACCAAGTCTCGCGATGGCAGACCTGATGGGGTGGTGGGAAGTGATTACGCAGTAATTAATGGGGCGATTCGATGCAATGGAAAAACGGGCTCGGATCGGTCTCAATACGACAATGTCAACGAGACCGTTTTTCTGTATAATCGCCCAAATGTTTTGTTTATATATCCCCGACGTTGGAGAGTGAAAATTGATAAATAAGTTAACGTCTTGCATGCTGGTCACAGCACTATTCGTTACAGCATCCTGCATGGCCACAACACCGCAAAAAAGCTATGTCGCGGAAATGCAGCCAGCTCTTGAGCTTTTGGAGGAGTGGCAGAATGATTATGATGAGATCGAAATACTGCTCACAGAACCACTTGACTCAGCCACTGGCATCACGCGGTTACAGTTGATCGAGTTCTACAACATTGCCACCGAGGAATACCAGATCACCCGGGATGAGTATTCGAAGGTAGGCCTTATGCCGTTGGATGCCCTTGCGGGACCCTCCATTAATTCTTCAAAAGATGGACAATCGATCCTGAAAATCCTATCGTCAGTCACGCCCATGGAGGAAATTCAGGCTGATCACCAGGCTGTTGTAGACTGTGTTCAAACGCGGGTTGGCTTTGCGGATGAGTTGTCATCGTCCATTAAAGACTTGAATACAATTGATATGAACAAAGCCGGTGAGTTGGTCAGCTGCGACACATTTGATGCATCCCTCGAGAAGATAACTGCTTTCGTGAACGAAAATGAATAAATTCAGTAAATCACAGGTTTTACCGTCATTGCGAGGAGGGTGCCTTTCCCGACGAAGCAATCTTACTCCTCAGACGGAAAATTGCTCGAAAATATGAGATTGCTTCGCAAAGAACCCTCGCAATGACGGGTTATGCT
>JANMSY010000559.1:0-5447 GCA_031389865.1 Anaerolineales bacterium
ATCCGCGAAGTGGACGATATGCGCAATCTCCTGCTGGCAGGTGCGGATAAGGTCAGTGTCAATTCGGCGGCGGTCAGGCGACCTGAGCTACTGTCAGAAGGCGCGGCGCGGTTTGGAGCGCAGTGCATTATGCTGGCAATCGATGCGCGCAGGAATGGTTCAAGCTGGGAAGTGTATGTCAACGGTGGGCGCGTTCCAACAGGTATTAATGCAATCGAGTGGGCAGTGCACGGGGTTGAACTGGGTGCTGGCGAAATCCTGATTACAAGCATGGATGCGGACGGCACGCTTGCTGGGTACGATCTGGATTTGACTCGGACTATTGCCGAAGCGGTCTCTGTCCCCGTCATTGCTTCCGGCGGGGCTGGGACCGCTTCCCATTTCGCAGAGGTGCTGACAGATGGCAAAGCGGATGCTGCGCTGGCCGCGTCGCTTTTTCATGATGGCAAAATGCTGATCCCTGAGCTAAAACGGGAATTGCAGCTGTTAAATGTACATGTGCGAATGGAAGGATGAAAGATAAATGATGAAGGACGAAATCAAATATGATGCCAACGGACTTATCCCTGCCATTGTTCAGGATGCAAATACAAATGAAGTGCTAATGCTGGCGTACATGAATGCCGAGTCTTTGGGACTGACATTGTCCAGCGGTGAAACGCATTTCTGGTCACGGAGCCGTCAGGAGTTGTGGCATAAGGGTGCCACGTCAGGAAATATTCAACGCGTGTCTGAGGTGCGCATGGATTGCGATGCGGATACATTGTTGATCCGTGTGCAACCAGCAGGACCCGCCTGTCATACTGGAAACCAGACATGTTTTTACAGAACGATGTAGGCCACGCCTGGAGCGTGATTATCTTGCTGTCCGTTGAAAACGTTGCCTGTGGAGAATCAAAATGAGCATTCAATGGTTATTTGATGTAATCCAATCGCGCAAGGATAATCCTGTTGAAAAGTCTTATACAACGAGTCTCTTCTCAGAGGGTTTGCCGAAGATCGCGCAGAAAGTCGGTGAGGAGGGTACGGAAGTCGTCGTGGCTGCCCTGGCACAGGATGATCAACGTCTGATCGCAGAAGTGGCTGATTTGACGTATCACACGCTCGTGTTGTTGTCCGCGCGCGGATTATCTCCCGCAGATGTAGCCTCTGAATTGGAGAAGCGACACAAGTGACTCCATTCAAGGAACGCGTCACTTTGGAATTTTACTCAGTCTGGTTGTTTGCTTTTTACGCCCTCAAGGCCTGGTCTACATCCCAGAGAATATCCTCGATATCCTCCAGACCAATGGACAGACGAATAAAATCTGGACTGACACCTGCAGCCGTTTGTTCCTCCTTTGAAAGTTGGGAGTGGGTTGTGCTGGCCGGGTGAATGGCAAGCGACTTCGCATCGCCCAGATTGGCCACATGGCTGAACAGTTGCAGGTTGTCGATAAAGCGTGCACCTGCCTCGCGACCACCTTTGACTCCAAATCCCAGTACTGCACCCGGTCCCCTGGGAAGATATTTTTTCGCCTTCTCATGATCTGGGTGATTGGGTAAACCTGCATAGGCGACCCAGTTGACCATTTGATGACTTTCCAGAAATTCTGCAACGTCCTGCGCGTTTTTTACGTGTTGATCCATGCGCAGGGATAGGGTCTCGAGTCCCTGAATAAAGAACCATGAAGCGATGGGTTGCTGACATGCGCCAAAGTCACGCAGGATGCCCGCACGCGCTTTGGAAATGAAGGCCAGTGGACCAAAATCTTCCGCATAAACGACATTGTGATAGGAAGGATCAGGTTCCGTGAAGTTTTTATGGCGCTGGCTGTTTGCCCATTTGAAATTCCCGCTATCTACGATGATCCCGCCGATGGATGTTCCATGTCCCCCGATAAATTTTGTGGTTGAGTGAGTCACTATATCCGCTCCCCATTCGAAGGGTCTACATAAGTATGGGGTGGCGAAGGTGTTGTCGATCATCAAGGGAATTCCATGTTCATGAGCGATTGTTGAAACTTCGTCAAACGGAAATATATTCACCAGCGGATTGCTGATGGTCTCACCGTAAATAATTTTCGTGTTGGGCTGAATGGCGCGACGGAAATTCTCAGGATCCGCTGGATCAACGAGCGTGACGGTTATCCCCAGTCGGGGAAATGTATACTTGAATTGAGTAACTGTGCCGCCATACAATGTGGATGTGGAGACGATATGATCGCCGGCCTCGCAGATGGTGAGGATGGCTGTCATTTGTGCGGCGTGGCCTGAACTTACCTCTAACGCGCCGATGCCTCCTTCCAGACTGGCCATGCGCCTCTCGAATACATTACTCGTCGGGTTGGAAATGCGCGTGTAGATATTGCCTGTCTCCTGCAAGGCAAAGAGACGAACTGCCCGCTCCGTGCTTTTCAGATCATACGCAGACGTTTGATAAATGGGTACGGCACTGCTTCCTGTTGTAGGGTCGGGTGTGTAGCCTTCGTGAAGTTGACGGGTCGTGAAACCAAATACGCGGGTATTGCTCATGAGAAAAGTCCTTGCATAGAAACGGGATCATCACTGTGATTCTGTCCCTTTGATGTTTGTGCGGGTAGCTTTCTGGGGAATGTCGTCAGGGTTAAATGCCGTGGCCTGATAGACATAGTAGTTTAGCCAGTTTGAATACAGCAGGTTGGCATGTCCGCGCCAAAGAACATTCGGAGATTTGGTGGTGTCGTTGTCGGGGTAATAATTCTGCGGGATATGAATCGGGAGTCCCTTGTTTATATCGCGGTCGTATTCGGCTTTGAGGGTCAACGGGTCATACTCCGAATGGCCTGTGACGAATATGTGGCGCCCATCCTTTGAGCCGGCGATATAAACACCTGCTTCCTCAGACTCGGCCAGCATTTGAAGATCGCTGACCTTTTCGATATCCTCGCGGCGGATCTCAGTATGGCGGGAGTGTGGGGCCAGGAAAACGTCGTCGAAGCCGCGCAGCAGGTTTTCGGTCGAGGAGAGAATGCGGTGCCGGTAGACGCCGAACATCTTGTGCGGGAGGTCATACTTTGGGATGCCATATTTCTGATAAAGCGCGGCCTGAGCCCCCCAGCATATATAGAAATTCGATTCAACATTGTTATCCGCCCAGTTGATGATCTGTGTCAGTTCATTCCAATAATCCACTTCCTCAAATGGCATTTGCTCTACAGGTGCGCCGGTGATGATGAAACCGTCAAACTTTTCGTGTCTAATTTCCTCGAAAGTCACATAGTGATTGAGCAAGTGCTCCGCATTGGTATTTCTGGATTCATGTGTGGCAGTATGGATGAGTGTGACCTCCACTTGAAGCGCCGAATTGGAGAGCAGACGCAGGAGCTGCGTTTCGGTGGCAATCTTGGTGGGCATGAGGTTGAGGATCGCCACACGCAGGGGACGAATATCCTGATGGATCGCGCGCTCTTCGTCCATGATGAAGATATTTTCGCGTTCGAGAACTGCACGGGCAGGCAGGGTGGTGGGTATTTTTACAGGCATGGATTACCTCTACGCCCTGAGCGGAGCCTAGCGCAGTCGCAAAAAAGCAGGCGGCTCCACTCAGGACGAAATATTATGAATTAAGCGCTTGATCGAGATCCCATAAAATGTCGTCAATGTCCTCGAGCCCAATGCTTAAACGGACGAAATCTGGTTGGACGCCTGCTGAGATTTGATCTTCGGGGCTTAATTGACTGTGTGTGGTGGTGGCTGGGTGAATGGCAAGGCTTTTTGCATCACCCACATTGGCAAGGTGGCTCAACAGCTGCAGGCTGTCGATGAACTTCTGACCTGCCACCACACCGCCCTTGATACCAAAACCAAGAATGGCGCCTGCGCCTTTGGGAAAATATTTTTTTGCACGTGCATAGTCGGGATGACTCTTTAAGCCTGGGTACGTCACCGAGGAAACGTTGGGATGCTTCTCCAGGTATTCAGCCACAGCCTGTGTATTCTGCACGTGGCGATCCATCCTCAGACTCAACGTCTCGATGCCCTGAATGGTTTGCCATGAATTGAAGGGAGCCTGGCATGCACCAATATCACGCAGGATCTGCACACGTGCCTTAATGGCAAATGGAGGCAGTCCAACGCTGCTGAGCGTGGAATATACGAGCCCATGATAAGAGGGATCCGGGGTATTGAAGCTTTCAAACTTGCCATTGCTCCAGTCATAGTTACCACCATCCACAATGATGCCCCCGATCGAAGTGCCATGTCCGCCAATGAACTTCGTGGTGGAGTGTGTAATGACATGTGCGCCCCATTCAAATGGGCGGAAGAGATAGGGTGTGGCAAATGTATTGTCTATGAACAAAATGAGCTTGTGCCTGTTTGCGATCTCAGCAACTTCCTCGAATGGGAAGACTGCAATATCAGGGTTGCCCAGGGTCTCGCCGTACAGGATCTTTGTATTTGGCTGGATGGCTGCTTCAAAATTCTTTGGGTCCGTTGGGTCAACAAAAGTAACCTCGATACCCAGCCTGGGCAGTGTGTATTTGAACTGATTGTATGTGCCGCCATATAAGCGGCTGGATGAAACGATATGGTCGCCTGCCGCGCACAAGGTGAAGATCGCCTGCGCCTGTGCAGCGTGCCCTGAACTGGCGGCCAACGCCGCAACGCCCCCTTCGAGTGAAGCAATGCGCTGTTCCAATACGTCGGTTGTGGGATTCATAATACGCGTGTAAATGTTTCCCAGTTCCTTGAGTGAGAACAAATTGGCGGCATGTTCCGTACTTTTGAACTGATAACTTGTCGTTTGATACAACGGAACGGCGCGGCTCCCGGTGACAGGGTCGGGCGAATAGCCGGCATGAAGCTGGCGGGTCGCAAACCCTAACGTACGTTCTTTGATTGCAGTTGTGGCCATTGGAAACTCTCCTCTTGTTTTCTAAAATTTACCCGCTCTCAGAACAGATATTGTGATCCCTGCAGGGAAAAAAATACCTCTTCTGAAAGTACAAGAAGAGGCATACGTCCATACCATCCTCTCATCTTCCAGATATGAATGACACCGTGTCATTCTTACTTGCCGGAATTGGCACCTGAACTTTCGTTTGGTTGCCGAGGTTTCAAAGGGCCGGTCCCTCCACCTCTCTGGATAAGAGCGAGCATTTATTGTTGTTAGCGGCGGTTTATATCATAGTGCTTTGTGGTATGTCAAGGGTGCAGACAACCCTGGCCATGGCTTTACCAAAGTCGGGAAAAGGGTGAGGTAAGTAGTAAAAAAGCCTCGGAGATATGAGCAGCAAACCAACGTCTGGCTTGAGCGGTATTTTGGAATTTTGCTTGTCGAGTGAGAGCGATCACCAAGTTGTTGATCGAGGCCATGACTTTGCCAGTATCACCCACGGTCATTCGTGTTGCATCTTCTTTGAAAATCACATCACGACGGCCGTGAAGTCCTGTTTCAATACCCCAATGGGCTCGACGAATCTTCA